>NZ_HF986815.1:0-26803 GCF_000431195.1 Prevotella sp. CAG:255
TGCACTTAGTTGCGGAATTAAGGATAAATATAAAGACAATGCCAATGCGATAATCGGACATTTTGGACTTGGTTTCTATAGTTCGTTTATGGTCAGCAACAAGGTGGAAATCATAACAAAGAGCTACAAAGACGGAGCAAAAGCGGTTAAATGGAGCTGTGACGGCAGTCCGGCATACGAAATAGACGATGCAGAAAAAGCAGACAGAGGTTCGGATATAATACTTCATATTGACGATGACTGTAAAGAATTTTTGGAAAAGGCACGCATACAGTCTCTGTTAAACAAATATTGCAAATTTATGCCCGTTCCTGTAGCTTTTGGCAAAAAGACAGAATGGAAAGACGGAAAACAAGTTGAAACAGAAGAAGACAATATAATAAACAGTGTAGAGCCGTTATGGACAAAAACTCCAAGTACGCTTAAGGACGAGGATTACAAAAAGTTCTACAACGAACTCTATCCTATGCAGGATGAACCTCTATTCTGGATACATCTTAATGTAGACTATCCATTCAATCTAACTGGTATATTATATTTCCCACGCATCAAGTCTAATATTGAACTTCAGCGTAATAAAATACAACTATACTGCAATCAGGTATTCGTAACAGATCAAGTTGAAGGCATAGTTCCTGAATTCCTTACACTATTACACGGAGTAATTGATTCTCCGGATATACCTCTGAACGTAAGCCGAAGCTATCTGCAAAGTGACAGAGACGTAAAGAAGATCTCTACATACATTACTAAAAAAGTTGCAGACAGACTCAACAGCATATTCAAAGAAAACCGCAAAGATTATGAAAGCAAATGGGATGACCTGAAGCTTTTCATAAATTACGGTATGCTGTCTCAAGAGGATTTCTATGATAGGGCTAAGGACTTTGCACTGTTGAAAGATGTTGAAGGCAAATATTTCACATTTGACGAATACAAACAATTAATAAAAGACAATCAGACAGACAAAGACGGACAGCTTATTTATCTTTATGCAAACAATAAAGAAGAAGAATATTCTTACATTGAAGCTGCAAAAGATAAGGGATATAGTGTATTGTTGCTTGACGGACAGCTCGATGTTCCTGTTGTTTCAATGCTTGAGCAGAAATTTGAGAAGAGCAGATTCATGCGCGTAGACAGCGACATTATAGACCGTCTTATTGTCAAAGATGATGTCAAGAAGACAGAACTTGACAGCGAGCAAGCCGACAATCTGTCAGCAGCATTCCGTTCACAGATGCCTAAAATTAACAAAGTTGAATTCAATATTGAAGTTCAAGCCCTGGGAGAGAATGGCATGCCTGTAATGATCACTCAAAGTGAGTATATGCGCAGAATGAAAGACATAAGCCGTTTCCAAAGCGGAATGAGTTTCTATGCTCAGATGCCAGACAGCTATAGTCTTGTTCTGAACAGCGATCATAAGCTCATAAAAAATATTCTTGATGATGAAACCAGCAAATGCAGTGATGCTCTTAACCCTGTAATCAGCGAAATAAAGGGTCAACAAGCACGCCTTGCAGCTCTACATCAGAATCAAAGCAAGAAAAAGCCGGAAGAAATTACTCAAGAAGAAAAGGATGATCTTGCAAATACAGAAAAAGCATTAAACGAACAACGTGAGAAAAAGAACCAAATCATCTCAGAATACGCTAAAGATAACAAAATTGTGCATCAGCTAATAGACTTGGCTCTGCTTCAGAACGGCATGCTGAAAGGATCATCCCTCGATGCATTTATTAAACGTTCTGTTTCTTTAATAAAATAAGAAACAGCGTTGTAACACTTTGCAACATAAAATCAATTAACTCAGCTTATAAAAAAATACACCCAAGCATTTGAGTTTTAACTCAAGCTTGGGTGTATTTTATTTTTGTTTTATCAAGAATAGATCTTTATCTTCAGCAATCATTTTTCCTAATCTTGTGTTTAAGCTAATTAATTTGACTGTTTTTCACATAATAAACCACTGAGTTTTACATCAAAAATCATTGACTTTTACCTTAAAAGTCTATTAGTTCCAAATCGAATAAATATACAGCGTTATTTATTCAAAATCTAACATTCAGCATTGCACACGACATAATTTATCATTAAACACAGATAAAAACTATCAATTACGTTCCATGTATATTACAAAATAAATTATTACATAAAATATTCAGATAAGACGCTATCAACCATCACATAAAAATCTAACACTTGCAATATCCGAAACAATACCAGTTATTCACCAAACATTTTAAGATATAGATGTATTTCGTTATACGTAACAACCGGTCCGACACCTGAATATATATCACTTACGGACCTATTATTTGGATTATTAATAATAAAAGTCTTTATAGCTTTTATATGCTCCTCAGGTACAAGACGATCCATCTCAAGTTCACCAGCCTCAACATAACGGGCAATATGTCCAAATACAGTGCCATAAACAAGTCCTCTTTCTTTAGCAATCTGCTCTATTGTCATACCAGAAGAAAACATGTCATAGCTAATTTTATAAGTTGGTATCTTCGGCTCTTTCACTGTCTTTGGTTTTCTTGCCTTTACTATTTTCTTTCCACCATCATCAATACTCAATAATATCTTCGATTTTATCCGGAGATAATTTGGTATTGAAAATTCAACATTATTGTCTTCAGCATGTATGAAAAGCTGTTTTTTTAGTTCTATATCCCTGAAAAAGACACTATATCTGTCATCAAACTGTTTTTTAACAGCCTTATTCTCAATCTCAACTTTTGTTTTGTTGCACAACAAGGTGAAAACCTTCATCTCTTCAGAGAAATACGCTGCAGCTTTATGTATCCTCGTCTGAATATCAGGGCTGCTTATATCAGGATTTGCATGCAACATTCTTGTATATTGTATTTTAAAGCGACATGACACATCAATAATGCTCTCAAACGACAGCCCTATACGTTTATATTCAGCCAAGAGTTTCGGATATTTTTTATACAAATGCTCATCAAGCGTTCTCAACAACATATCAAACGAAGACTTCAATGACGAAAAATCGAACAATTCGTCCAACAACTGTATAACATAAGAATTATGCAAAGCAGATAATGTTTCTGCTGACGGAACACGCTTGTCGATAGTGTTAATATATGCATCCAAAGTACTGTCACTGATTATGGCATCACGTTGTAAAGGGGCACTCAACACCATTCCGTCAAGAGTTCTGCAGCGACTTAATGCAACATATGCCTGTCCGTGTGCAAACGAATGTGAAACATCTATTATAGCATGATCAAAAGTCAGTCCCTGGCTTTTATGTATTGTTATAGCCCATGCAAGGCGTAAAGGATACTGTCTGAAAATACCTTCTACTGTTTCTGTTATTTCTTTTGTAGTTTCATCTATAGTATACTTGGCATTTGCCCACTCTGATTTTTCAAGATTGAAACTTTCCCCTCCATTCTTATCTCTGACAATAATAGCACTTTCATCCAATGACACCACTTCGCCAATCATGCCGTTAAAGAAACGTTTCTCAGGGTCATTTTTAATAAACATAACCTGCGCTCCCTGTTTTAGCACCAAATTAACATCGGCTGGATATGAAGTTTCAGGAAAATCCCCCTCAATCTCAGCCTTAAATTCATATTCACGCGAAGGCAACAATGACAGTTCTCTGTCATTTATCATATGTGCCGGATTGTTATGTGTCGTCAAACGAATATAATCGCTGTCTTTCTCTGGAATAAAATCAGGAATATAACGTCTGTTTAAAGCTGACAATGTTTCATTTGTAGCACGATTCTCCCGTATCTGATTCAAGAGAGAGATAAACGTTTCATCTTGCTGTCTGTATACGGTATTAAGCTCAACAGTATGATACTCTGCAGCATTAAGAGCCTTGCTTGAAAAAAAGTAAGGTGTCGGATAATACTTGCTCAACATTGCCCATTCTTCATCTTTTATAACGGGAGCAAGCTGTTGCAGATCGCCAATCATCAACAGTTGTACACCGCCAAAAGGTTTTCCATGGTCACGGTATCGTCTCATTACGGAATCTATTGCATCAAGCAAATCTGCACGTACCATACTTATCTCATCAATAACAAGCAAGTCCATGGTTCGTATTATGTTACGCTTAACCTTACTGAAACGATAATACTTTTGATCTTCACCTCCAAAAGTAGCTCCAGGCACATAAGGAGACAGAGGAAGTTGAAAGAAGGAATGAATGGTTACTCCTCCTGCATTTATTGCAGCAATACCTGTAGGAGCGAGCACGACAAGCCGTTTAGTTGATTTGTTCTTTATTTCCTTGAGAAACGTTGTTTTACCTGTTCCAGCCTTACCGGTCAAAAAAAGATTTGCCCCGGTATTTTCTATTATATCCCAAGCCATTGCCTGCTCGGAAGCAGCATTCATCATAGTATACTAAAATAAAAACAGATAAGTTGTATTTAAAATATAAAATCGAAAAAGGCGCAGAAAAATCACCACGCCTCGCGATATTTTCCTTCTTCTTTATCTTTCAGCATGCTGAGATATGAATTGTATCTGCTTTCTGAAATATAATGCTCCTCAACAGCTTTTCTTACGGCACATCCCGGTTCATGAGTATGCGTACAATTATTGAAGCGACAATCTTTTGAAAACTTAAATATCTCTTTAAAATATCCACAGATTTCTTCTGGCTCCATATCAAATGTACCAAATCCCTTTATTCCGGGAGTATCAATAACCCATCCCCCGTAAGGTAGTGGAAGCATTTCACTGAATGTTGTAGTATGCATTCCTGTGTTATGAGCTTCACTAATTTCAGCTGTCCGTAAGTTTAATCCTGGTATCAGATGATTCAACAGGGTACTTTTACCTACACCGCTATTTCCACTAAAAAGCGTTATACGGTCTTTTAGCTCAGGGACAAGGCAATCCAGCGATTTGGCATCAAGAGCTGAAACAGCAAAACATGTATAACCTATTGTTTCATAAAGGTTTATCATTAAATTCTGATAGTTTAGTTCAGCTTCCGAAAGTATGTCGGTTTTATTGAATATTAAAGAAACAGGTATTCTGTAAGCTTCTGCTGATGCCAAAAACCTGTCAATAAATGTTGTGGATGTCTCCGGATAATTTACTGTAACAATCAGAAATGCCTGATCTATATTTGCTGCAATAATATGGCTCTGCTTAGAGAGATTTGGAGACTTTCTTATAATATAGTTTTTTCTTTCCTCAATATCTTTTATAAAAGCCGTACCTTCCTGATTGCAGATTATCTCAACACGGTCACCCACAGCAACCGGATTGGTGCTGCGGATGCCCTTTAGTCTAAAATTGCCTTTAATTTTACATTCTACAGTGTGTCCTTCGTCGGTTTTAACCGAATACCAACTACCTGTATTTTTTATTACAAGTCCTCTCACTGCTGTTATACTGTCATTATTTCCTTATTCTTTGCAGCAAGCAAATCATCGATTTTCTTGATATACTTATCATGAAGTTTCTGCAATTCAGCCTCTGCATCTTTTTCATTATCCTCTGAAAGGCCGTCTTTTATAGCTTTTTTAAGTTTGTCTTTTACATCAGCACGCACATTACGTACCTCAACCTTAGCCTTCTCTCCAATCTTGTTGCATTGTTTAGCGAGTTCCTTACGACGCTCCTCTGTGGGCTGTGGTATGCCAAGTCTTATTATCTCACCATTGTTTTCAGGAGTTATGCCAACATCTGAGTCCATAATGGCTTTCTCAATATCCCTAATCATTTTTTTATCCCATGGGCGTATGGCTATTGTCCGCGCATCAGGTGTTGACACATTAGCAACTTGATTCAAAGGAACCATCGATCCATATGAATCTACTCTTATACCATCAAGAATGGCAACATTTGCACGTCCGGCACGTACACGAGAGAGCTGCTCATCTAAAAACATAGCAGCCATTTCCATTCTCTCTTCGCTTTCGCTTAAAGTTGTCTTTACGTCTAACATATATAATTATATTTTGTTACATAAATATTTTCAAATCAAGCTCCAAAACACATCACTACAGATATTGTCTTTTTTGCTATTTATTGATATTTCTATTCATCTGCTCATGAACCATATTTGTGAGGTCAACAAACTGCTGTATTGAAAGTTGCTCAGGTCTCTTTGTCATTATATCCTGTTCAAAAAAGCTGTCATCAGGCATTCTGTCAAACAATTGTTTTAATGATACACGAAGCATCTTCCTCCGTTGGTTAAAAACAGCCTTTACAACACGCCTGAACATATGCCAATCACACCCCAAATCATTAACATTGTTACGAGTTATACGAATAACTGCACTTTTAACTTTTGGCGGTGGATTGAATACGTTTTCATCAACTGTGAACAAATACTCAACATCGTACCAGGCCTGAATAAGCACACTTAGTATTCCGTACGCTTTTGTTCCAGGTTCGGAAGCCATACGCTGAGCCACTTCACGTTGAATCATTCCGGTACAACATGGTATCAAATCTTTATTATCCAACATCTTAAAAAAGATTTGTGAAGATATGTCATAAGGATAGTTTCCTGTAAGAACAAACTTCCGTCCGTTGAATACTGTATTCAGATCCATTTTAAGGAAATCATCCTCAATAATGTTTTCTCTTAAATCCGGATATTTTTCATTAAGATAATTAACAGATTCAGAATCTATTTCAACAACCTTTACATCTCTGTTTTTTTGAACAAGATACTGAGTCAATACACCCATACCGGGACCTACCTCCAAAATTGGAATATCAGGGCATGCATCTACGGTATCGGCTATTGCATTGGCAATATTAAGATCTGTCAGAAAATGCTGTCCTAAATTTTTCTTTGGCCGTACTGTTCTCATATCTTATTTTTTGTTTTTGCAAAAATAAATAAATATTTTGCAAAACAGACACATTGACATGGAAAAAATAATATTATCTGAAAATAATATGACAAAAATAAGTTACATTGTTACTTTTTCCCGTCTTAAATTTAAAACACATTTATAACAAACGATTAACTAATTTAAAATCAAATCTAATGAAAACATTAAACAAATACCATGGAGTTGTAGTGCCAATGGTCACACCTATTACAAAGAATAACGAAATTGATATTGATGCCGTAAAACGAATTATAAATAATTTTGCTCAATATAATGTATCTGCATTGATAATGGGAACAACAGGAGAAGGTAATTCTGTTTCAGTTGAAAGTGGCGTTAAAATGATAAAAGCTGCATCGGAGGCAGCCGCAGGAAGAATAACAATATACGCCGGACTTGCCGGGAATTGTATTTCAGAACAATATGATGCGGCTGAAAAGTTTATTGAAGCAGGTGCAGATGTCATTGCAGCCACACTGCCATGCTACTATTCATTAACACCGAAACAAATGTATGAATACTACAAGAATCTTGCAGACACGCTTACTGCTCCTTTAATGCTATACAACATAACTATAACTACCCACATGAGCATACCACTTGACGTTATTGAAAAACTAAGCCATCATCCCAACATTGTTGGATTAAAAGACTCTGAAAACAACATTCAACGCATGGAAGAAGCGTTAACACTATTCTCTGACCGCGAAGATTTTGCATACTTCTGTGGATGCGCAGCTAATTCTGCAAAAGCTCTGTCACTAGGAGCAGACGGCATTGTGCCAAGCGTAGGTAATTATTTGCCTAAGATATATAATGACTTGTTTGAAGCCGGAATAAGCGGAAACACAGAAATTGCAAATGATCTACAAGCTAAAACAATTGAAATTGGAAAAATAAATACCGACAATCTTACACTTGGCGAATCCCTTGCAGGTTTAAAAGTTATAATGAAGATGTATGGACTTTGTGAGACATATATGCTACCTCCCCTTACAGAGCTTGAAGAAGAAACTGTAATAAACATTCAAAATAAAGTCAGGGATATCATTAATAAATACAAATAACATGTAATACTAACCTTAAAAAACATACCATGAATTACGAAGGTCTACACTGGATTGACACAACAATCGTGATCGCATCCGTATTGCTTGCCATAGGTGTTGGCATTTATTTTGCAAAAAGACAAAACTCAACAGAAGCTTATTTTGCTGCAAGCGGCAACATACCTGCATGGGCTGTCGGTATGTCCATGTTTGCGACAATCATAAGTAGTGTAACATTTTTAGCATACCCAGGAAGCGCATATTCAGGAAATTGGATTTTATTAGTACAAGGCCTGATGGTTCCATTGGTTTTACTTGGAGTAATAGGCTTTATCGTTCCATTATACAGAAGAGTAATAAAACTTAGCACATACGAATACTTTGAAAGACGTTTTGGAGCATTTGCTCGATTCTATAGTTCTATAGCATTTGTGTTGGAACATTTTTCTAAAATGGGAACCATACTATATCTACTAGCCATGGCCATGGTTGCTTTTTCTGGCGGAATAAATATCACTTGGTTTATCATTAGTATTGGTATTGCAGTTATTATTCTTACATACTTCGGCGGCATGGAAGCTATAATATGGATGGACGTCATCCAAGGATTTCTCCTTATCATTGGCGGAATAATGGCTATTGTCATTTTATTCCATCTAACCGAGGGAGGGGCTTCCGCGATATTAAATATAGCTGCAGAACATCACAAAATTGATTTCGGTCCATACGCTTGGGATTTCACACAATTGACATTTATTGTAATGGTGTTTAATGGCATTTTCTATGCCATACAGAAATATGGTACAGACCAAAGTATTGTACAGCGATATCTTACTGCAAGAACTGATAAAAGCGCAAAAAAAGCGTCATATCTGGGAATTATGCTAAGTGTACCGACATGGGCTTTATTTATGTTCGTTGGCACATGTTTATTTGCATATTATCAGATAAATGCAGGCGATTTACCGTCAGGTATTAAGAGTGATGAAATTTTCCCATATTTTATTGCGACAGAAATGCCAATCGGAATAACCGGACTTATAATCTCCGCATTGATTGCAGGAGCGATATCTAGTTTGGATGCAGATGTTAATTGCATATCAGCTGTAGTTGTAGAAGATTACTATACACGTTTTCGCCCAAAAGCAACAGACAAGCAAAAATTACTTGTCGGACGCATATCTGTAATTGCAATAGGCATAGGAGCTATCCTAATTGCATTATTATATGTAGCCTGGGGAGGTGAAGGCGTTTTAGGTACATTATTCGGGCTTTATGCAATATTGTCTGCAGGCATCGTCGGCATATTTCTACTAGGTCTGTTCAGTCGCAGAGCAAATTGGCAAGGATTATACATAGGTATTGCGGCTGCAATCTTATTCACAGCATATGCAGTATTAACGACAACAAAATTTGGCAACAATCCTGATGCTGGAATAATTTTAGATCTTGAAGATTGGAATTTCAAACATCACACTTATATGCTCGGCGTATATAGTCATCTTATTGTATTGGTCGTTGGGTATATTGCGAGTCTGTTTTTCAAGACACCTCTTGCAGATAAGGAGCTGACAATATATGGTTACCTTGAAGAAAAGAAAAATAAAAAATAACATATTACATATATGAAAGAAATTACATTACTTCAACCACAAAAGATTGTGTTTGGAACAAATTGTATAGACAAATTTGTGAACGACTATTTAAAACTTGGTCTTAACCATCTATTCATTATAACCATGCCAGTAATTAGGCCTTTGATTTCCAATATGGTTGAAAGACTTTATAAAAACGGCATACATATTGAGTTTTACGAAAAGATATGCAATGAGCCATCTATAACAGACTTTGATGTTCTAATGGCAGAAGCAAAAAAATTCGGTGCAGACAGTTTTCTTGGCATCGGCGGTGGAAGCATTCTTGATATAACTAAGCTTGTTGCCACATTGATTGACAGCAATCAAAAAATTGAAGATTTATTCGGCATTGATCTTATTAACCATAAAGGGAAATGGTTTGCGTGTATGCCGACTACAGCCGGTACGGGTAGCGAAGTATCACCCAACGCAATATTACTTGATGAAAAAGACTCTTTGAAAAAAGGTGTTGTAAGTCCATATTTAATAGCAGATGCGGCATACATTGACCCCAAACTGACATGGAGCGTACCTGCCAAAATAACAGCAGAAACAGGTATGGATGCCTTAACTCATTGCATTGAAGCATATACAAACAAGTTTGCACATCCTATAGTTGACATGTATGCACTTCAAGGCATTAAATTAATCGCAAGCAACATATTTAAAGCTGTAACAGACGGGAATAACGTTGAAGCACGTGAGGCAATGGCATTAGGAAGTATGTATGGTGGTTTATGCCTTGGACCTGTTAATACAGCTGCTGTTCATGCCTTATCATATCCACTTGGAGGAGAGTTTCATATATCACATGGATTGTCAAATGCAATATTGCTACCTTCTGTCATGAAGTTTAATTACACCGCGAATCCTAAAAAGTATGCAGATATAGCAATTGCATTTGGTGCAAAACGTGGAACAACAGATGAAGAGACGGCTCTAAATGGAGTTGATTATATAACAAACCTTTCAATAAAATGTGGAATACCTACAACACTTACAGAAATTGGCATTCCGCAAGAAGCAGTAAGCCGTATGGCAAAAGCAGCAATGAAAGTACAAAGGTTACTAAAGAATAATCCACGTGAAGTTACAGAAACAGACGCATGTGATATTTACAACAATCTATACAAATAAAACAAGACCATGGATACGAACAAAAAGCCAATATTAGCATTAACAATGGGCGATCCTGCTGGTATTGGTCCTGAAATAATAATAAAATCTCTTGCTTTTAAAGAGACCTATAATAAATGTAATCCTGTTGTTATTGGTGACGCGTCAATAATGGAATATGCAGTCAAACAATGCAATATATCTTTATCTATTAATGCTATTGATGATATAAAAGACGCAATATTTACCTATGGGACAATAGACGTATATGATTTAAAATGTATCAATATGGATACATTCAAACAGGGCAAGGTAGATGCTCAATGCGGCAATGCGGCATTTTTGGCGGTAAAAAAGGCCATTGAACTTGCTATGGCAAATATCGTTGACGGCACTGTAACTGCTCCACTAAATAAAGAATCCCTAAATATGGCAGGACACCATTTTGATGGTCACACAGAAATATATGCCCATTATACGAATACAAAGAAATATGCCATGCTGCTTGCAGATGAATTTATGCGTATAATTCATGTATCAACACATGTACCACTTCGAAAAGCATGTGACTTAGTGAAAAAACAACGCATAATTGACGTCACCGAACTAATATATAATGCATGTCAACAATTTGGCATTTCACATCCCCAAATAGGCATTGCCGGTCTTAATCCTCACGCTAGCGACAATGGACTCTTCGGTGATGAAGAAAGGAATGAAATCATACCTGCTATAGAAGAACTGCGTTTAAAAGGATATGATGTAGAAGGTCCGATTCCACCAGATACATTATTTGCAAAAGCAAAATGTGGAAAATACGACGGATGCGTGGCCATGTATCACGACCAAGGGCATATTCCGTTTAAGGTCGTAGGTTTCAATTGGAATAGAGAAACAGGCCAAATGGAAAGTGCAAAAGGAGTCAACATTACATTAGGATTACCAATAATACGTGTTTCCGTAGACCATGGAACAGCGTTCGACGTTGCTGGAAGAAATATAGCAAGCCCTGATGCAATGATGCTTTCAATAGATTATGCATCACGCATGGCAATGGAAAGAATAAATAATCAGAAATAAATTTTTCAACATGATTGTTGTCATTTCAGACGATATTACAGGTGCAGCAGAACTTGGAGGTATTGCATTAAGATATGGATTAAATACAATAATTACAACAGATATCACCAATGTTCTGCCGCATTCAGATATACTTATTATTGCTACTGATACACGTTCTGATACCGAGTCTGGCTCTATGAAAACTATCAAACATTTAATGTGTAAATTGAAAGATAAAGCTATTACAATATACAAAAAGACAGATTCAGTTCTACGTGGTCATATTGTAGCAGAAATTAAAACGATAATCTCATATTCCTATTATAGGAACGCATTATTGTTACCTCAAAATCCGTCTAAGGGGAGAATTATTAAAGATGGTATCTATTACATCTATGAAAATAAATTAGATAAAACCGAATTCAGGAATGACCCTGAATATCCAATATTATCATCAAACGTTAATACATTATTAAATAATTCAGCCAAAATCCTCAATATAGACGATATTACTTTATCTGATAATAATATTTACATTGCAAATGCCCAAAATGAAAACGACATAATTATACAATTATCAAAAGCGCATAAAAACACATTACTTTCCGGTGGAGCAGATTTCTTTAACTGCATAATAAGGAAAGAATTTAATGTTTATCCGTTAAGAAAAGAAGTTGCCAAGATTCCAAATGCGAATCGCATTATAATTGTATGCGGAAGTACACAAAGTAATTCTCTTGTCAATGAACCTTATATAACAGAGCACAACGGATATGAAGCAGTAATGCCTGATGATGTATTTAACGGACATGGAATAAATAAATGGATTATTAAGCTAAAAAAGTTATATGATAAACATGAAACAATGATTCTCAATGTTGGGAAAAGAGAAAATCGAGGAAAAGAATATGCAGTCAGACTTAAACGTATCATGGCTGAAGCCACAAGAACTCTCGTTAAAATACATCAACCGGACATACTCATCATAGAAGGAGGAGCTACTGCATATTCAATAATTCAAAGTTTGAAGTGGTACAATCTGGAATTTAAGACAGAATACTCTCCTGGTATAGTGAGTATGCTTTATGATAAAACCGAAATAATATTAAAACCTGGCAGTTACTCTTGGAATGACATATTTAAATCCAACAAATAGTAGCAAATTAAAATCTATGATATGCATTGTAATTCTTCTATAATCTTTTCTAAAGCCCCAGATACGATTTCATTTTCAAAAGAAGACAAACATAACCGCAAAATAAAGTTGCATAACAAAAATATAAATCGGCCATAATGAGGCTGACATTTTTATTCCGACATAAAGACTTTTATAAACTTGATACAAATCACCAAGCTTACCACATGAAATTCCATATGACAAAGAAAGAACTATAATAATAAATGCAAATAAAGGAACTGCCCCTGCCGTAAAAGCACTAGGACACAATTCGCCTGTAACACCTAATAGAACCGCATGTGGAACAAATGTCAGAGAAATTATGACAATACAAAATACGATAAAAAATATAGCAGAAATAATTAATGCATGTTTCTCTCTATATGTGATGGGCCTCCCCCTATAAACACATAAAATAGCATCACAAAAACCACTATACCTAAATGTGCCCCATGCAATTGAGCACAAGACTAACCACACTAATAGTGGAGATGCCAAACAATAAGCAAAACCACCCATAAACTGACGCACCCCTTCTTCACTTATCATTGACCTTATTGGTAATGACGGATTAACAGAACTGACAATCCACGAAAATACTATCACACAAATAAACATTAACAACAATGTCAATGCGGATAAAGCCAATACTTGTTTACGATGCATCATCTAATTAATTCATTAATTATAAATCATCTGGTATAATATTATCCACGTCAAGGATATGAAGTTCAATCGCTCTGGTTACCAATCTTGTCGCATTTATTCCAATACCTCCATTACCATCAGGGAATAGTCTGCGAATAAGTTCGTTCTGTCTTTTTTCCAGACTCTTAACACCAAAAGGCATACCACGCAATCCCGTTATCTGTTCTTTCGTGTATCCTAATGCAAGATGTCTTAAAAAACGCTCATCATATTCATCAATCTCATAGTTTACCAACGCTTCTTGGCGCATTATTTGTTTACTTACGCTATCTTTAAAGCGTTTAACAATCTTTTCAAGTATTGGCTGATTGAAAACATACTTACGCCCTTTCATTACACTAGAGATATCGCCCCGTGTAAGAAGTTCACCACTTTTTAATATAATTCCGTCACAGCCGGCATCAAGTGCGTCAACCCATAACTTCTCGTTAAGAATTTCGCCAGTGAATATCAAGACTTTAACATCAGGATACAACTCTTTAGTTTGTCTACAAATCTCAACTCCAACCGTTGTTGAGCCGCCAAGTCCTAAATCAAGCAATACCAAATTTGGCAACTGCTGCTTAATCAAATGCCAATACGCAATTTCACTATCTGCAGTACCTATTATCTCTGCCTCAGGTATATCATTTCTTAATATACCTTCCGTTCCTTTTAATTCTAGAGGAACGTCTTCAACTATAATAACTTTAAAACTATTCATTTTAACTCTTAATTTAAGATGTTTTTATATTTGAACAAATATACCTAGCCAAAGTTATACGCAAAATCATCTTGTTCTCGCTTTCCTCGAAAATTGTAACAATACCACATCCATGAAGATTAGTCAGTTCACTATTTTCACGTATAATTTGTCTACATATCAAATATGGAATATTTTTTACTGATGGAACAAACAAATCAATATTAGTTTTCATCAAATCAGACGATAAACTACGGCAGATAACATCAAAAACTATATATTGATTATTCTTAGAGGAAATTATCACATCACCATTTACACATCCGCATTGAGTTTTCAAAATATCAAATAGATACTTTATCAATACGCTATCCCCTAACACGTATTCATCTATACCGATTATTTCTTTTAAAGAAACTGGTTTGCATTCATAAGATACTAAATCAACCTGCCGCTGTATCTGCTCACATAACAGAGTATACAATTCTTTATAATATGCAGTAACTTCAATTAAAGGTTGAATATTTTTATCCGCTTCATCAACAAGCTGTCTGATTCGAGAAGGATAATACATTGTTTCATGCTTCAACGCACTTAAACAATTATCTGTAACATTATTACATACATACAGTTTTTCATCCTCATATCTAGCCCGATTAAGTTCGTCTGAAAGATATTCTATATCAGCCTTCTTACGTTCATTCAAGTCAATCGAGTTATCCAAAACACTTTTTATCTGCCCCATCACTTTTTGTAACGAATGAGGATATCTTGAAACATCAACTTCTGAGATAGTTGAAATCTTTTGCGAAATAGATTTATCAGAAAAAAGAAGTTTATTAATATCATTAATTTTGTCTACACAAAAACGATAATATAAGACATGGCGATAATATAACAAATAATATAATCCCGCAGCAGAAATTAATAATATAATAAGAAATATGACTGCTATTACTTTATTTGTTTTCGAACGCTGCATTGTAAGACAATATTCAGCCAAACCTCTATCTGCAGACATTTCTTTAAATAGTTGAGTATAAATTTTATTATTATATACATACAAATCCCATTTATGTAATGCCAAAGAAGCGACTGCACATTCGTTACGAATATCTAGAATTACATCATAATCAGTTTTAATCCCCTTACGAAACCATATAATATCAGCAGGCAAATCCGTCTCTGTGTCTTTTAGCGATATCAAGTCTTTTCCTTGGTGATATGCCTGTTTATAAAATAAATTCAAATAGGAAATTGCAGACTCTGCATAGTTCAACGTTTTTTGATATGTTCCATTAATATTACTATAATATGCAGAATCAGCAAAATTACTTGCTTTTATTAAATATTCTGATTTTACTTTTAAAACAGTATTTGCTTTTATTTCTTTTACATCCTCTGCGTTAAGATTTATCGTCAGACTAAAGCTTATAAGAAATAAAAAGACACGTAGAATACCATACGGCAAGCGAAAATAAAATCTACTACCCTTTCCTATTTCGCTCTCTGCAAAAATACCACATACATTAAAAATCTGACTAGTCTTACGATACTTGTCAATAATACCTTTACAATTCATAAGACCAAAGCCATGTCCATTCTTTATTTTGTGTCCAAACAAGTTTTCCAACTTTTGCTTATCAATACCCTCACCTGTATCAGAAACAGATATTTCAACGTAATCAGTTTTTTCTTCTGCACTAATCACTACAGTTCCACCTGCTTTTGTAAATTTACGAGAATTATCTGAAAGTGTATTAAGCATGAACAAAGTCATTATTTTATCAGCCTTAACTACAGCTGAAGAAGACCGAACTTCTAGTTTTATACCTTTTAGTTGAAAAGAAGCTGTTGATTTTAGCAAGACATTAAAAACATCTTGTAACTTAAAGCTTTCAATATGCAAAGAAAGCTGACCTTGTTGAAGTTGAATCCAATGAGTAAGTACATCATTATATTCATTGATTTTATCAATCAATTCTTTAACATAACAATATCGTTCTCGCCTTATTTCATCTGATTCAACAGACATCTCTATCCGCTTTATCTCATTTATTATTCGATCAATATAAGGCAATACATTATTAACAAGAAAAACCTTAGAACGATTGTCCACGTTTCTCCTTTTAGCTTTTTCTACACTCAAACGACATAAATTCAATTGTTCTTCAACCTCTTCATAACTTTCATCAAGATTATTTAAATACTTACAATTCAACTTATTCCATTCCTGTAAGGGTTTTAACAAATCGTCAATATAAAATTTTTTATCTCGCTTTTTTCTTAAACTATTAAGAATAAAAAACAATGCAATAACAACACATATTAAACAGATTATGAATACTATAAGGACATTAAGTTGCATTGATGTTTTTTCCAATTGTTCAGCACGAGCTTCTAATTGCCGATCTTGTCGCGTTTCTTCTCGTAAATCAAGATATTTATTACGATAAATATCACTATTATTCTTATCATCAATCGCAGAATAAGCCAAACTCAATTGTTCACAGATACTAGCGACTAAATCAGGTGCTTGGTTTATCAAAGGCTCTGCCAATGCATTTTCCAAACAGATCAAAGAAGATGTATAATCACACACAGTCCAATAACAAAAAGCCAAAGTACGGTATGCTCCTGCAATTTGATATACATCTCCATAACTAACAAATAATGATAATGCTCTTTGTGCTAAATTTCCGGCCAACAAACTATCAGGCATATTATCAATATTAAGATAGTTTATTGCCAATTTATTATTTAAAGACAACCACGTTCGATTGTCTTTATCTATAAGATGTTCACTTAACGCTTGCAAAGAGTTTGCTTCCCAGTACTTGTATTTTCCTTTCTTAGCATACAAATAACATTTAAACAAATACTCGAATTCTTTTTGAGAAACATCATACTGTGTTTTTCCTTCTATCAATCCGCCGCTCCCTAATTGATATAAATAATTTATATATTGAGCTGTATCCTTATATATTTCAGTTATAGAGTCTATTTGCAATATGGCATGCTTAGCCTTATCAACAAGTCCCAAATAATAGTAATAAGTAGAACTAACTATCAGAAACTCTGATTCGGCATAATTAAGACGCCTTGACAAGCGTTCTGGTAAAGATTTTTTTTCTTCGTTTATTCGCTTTAATCTGGCTTGAGCACGTTCACGAAAATCGTAAAACTTTTTATTTTCTGATTCTCGCTGACACAATCTCATACGCTGAATATCAGCAATTAAAAGTTCTACTTGATTATCTGTAACATAAGTAACGCTATCAAGAAAATCATATGCTTTTTCATAATTCATTTTTGAAATATGAAAATAAGCCAAATTATTATATGCCTCTGCACATGCTGAAGAATTTCCTTTCGACAAACTTAATGCCTTATTGGCATAATAATAAGTTGAATCCAAGTCCTTGTAATGATATACATAAGATATATCATTCAACCTGTCAACTTCTGATTTTTCGTTTTCAAAAGAACAAGCTGAAAAAAATAAAAGGCTCAATATGCCAAGAAGCACAATCGAGCCTTTTAATACGTATTTATTATCCGCGAGCCTTAGCAATATACCCTAAAGCTTCTTTACACTTATCCGTAATAGCTTGCCAATTACCTGCAGCAATAACATCTTTCGGGAATAATTTAGAACCCATTCCCACACAGAACACGCCTGCTTTAATCCATGAATTAAGATTTTCTTCATCAGGAGAAACGCCACCGGTTACCATCAATTTAGACCAAGGCATAGGAGCCAACATTCCCTTAACCAATTTTGGTCCTAAAACGTCACCTGGGAATACTTTACATAAATCACAGCCTAATTCCTGAGCAAAGCCTACTTCTGAAACACTTCCGCATCCAGGAGTATAAGGAACCAAGCGACGGTTACAAACCTTAGCAATTTCCGGATTAAACAACGGGCCAACTACAAAATTAGCACCAAGTTGGATATACAATGCTGCTGTTGCGGGATCAACAACAGAACCGACACCTAAAGCAAGTTCAGGACATTCAACGGCAGCAAACTTAACTACTTCACCAAACACCTCGTGAGCAAAATCACCACGATTGGTGAATTCAAAAGCACGAACGCCTCCATCATAACATGCTTTTATAACTTTTTTTGCTATTTCTACATCTTTATGATAAAAGACTGGTACCATTCCAGTTGAACTTATCTTGTTCAATACCGCAATTTTATCAAATTTAGCCATTATATTCTATTTTTATTTTATAATAACACTTAAACAATATACGGAATACGGACTTTTGAAAGTTTTATTCCTTAAACTCGCAAATTGTCAAAGCATTTCTTAGTTTATATATTTCAGATGTCAAAACATTACTCATGCCAGCATCAACGCTGAACACGACCAGAAGCGTCACCACCAGCAAGGTTTTCAACCTCCTCTGCTGACATCAAATTAAAGTCGCCCGGAATTGTATGTTTCAAGGCAGATGCTGCAACGGCGAACTCTAATGCCTTACCCTGATCTTCCGGATATGTCAGCAATCCATGTATAAGACCACCGGCAAAAGAATCACCACCACCAACACGATCAATAATAGGCATTATATCATAATGCTTACTCTGGTAAAATTCTTTTCCGTTATAAATCAATGCCTTCCAGCCATTATGGGTAGCAGATAAAGACTCACGAAGAGTTGAAACGACATACTTAAAGCCAAACTCTTCCATCATGCCCTTGAATATGCCATAATATCCTTCAGCATCTGTTTTTCCACCTTCAACATCTGCATCCGGCTTAAAGCCTAAACATAACTGTGCATCCTCCTCGTTTCCGATACATACATCAACATACTTCATCAAAGGTTTCATTATACTCTGAGCCTTCTCTGATGTCCAAAGTTTTTTACGGAAATTAAGGTCCACACTAACAGTTACGCCATGACGTTTTGCAGCCTCACAAGCAAGACGTGTAAGTTCTGCAGCCTTGTCACTAATGGCCGGAGTAATTCCACTCCAATGGAACCACTGAGCTCCTTCCATTATCTTATCAAAGTCGAAATCTTCAGGATCAGCTTCAGCGATAGAACTGTGAGCACGGTCATATACAACCTTTGAAGGACGCATACTTGCACCTGTTTCAAGGAAATATATACCTAAACGATCACCACCACGCGCAATGAACTGTGTATTAACTCCGTATCTGCGTAATGCATTTAAGGCACACTGCCCTATTTCATGTTTAGGTAATTTCGTTACAAAATAAGCCTCATGACCATAATTCGCAGCACTAACAGCAACGTTTGCCTCGCCACCACCATACACAACATCAAAATTATCACATTGAACAAATCTCTTCTGACCGGGAGATGAAAGGCGAAGCATTATCTCGCCCAAGGTTACAACTTTAGCCATTTCTTTAATTTTTGAATGTTTATAGATTTATAATTTGTTTTTT
Source organism: Prevotella sp. CAG:255 (assembly GCF_000431195.1). Classification (NCBI taxonomy): domain Bacteria; kingdom Pseudomonadati; phylum Bacteroidota; class Bacteroidia; order Bacteroidales; family Prevotellaceae; genus Prevotella; species Prevotella sp. CAG:255. The sequence goes on from NZ_HF986815.1 coordinate 19,730, forward strand.
CAGTTCACAAAATTAATATTTAAATTAAAACCAAACAAATAAAACAACAAAAAAATGTGTTTTTCACAAAAATCGCCTTTGTGTTTTCGCACGATTCAGTTTTTATTGCTATTTTTGCAGAAAATATTTCACTTTATCTTTGAAAGTGGATTTATATATGAGCGAAAAGATAAGAATTAAAGACATTGCCGAGAAATCAGGTGTATCAGTTGGAACCGTTGACAGAGTTTTACATAACCGTCCGAATGTATCCAAATCAGCAAGGGAAAAGGTTGAAGCTGTTTTAAAAAACATAAATTACCAACCGAATATGTATGCAAGTGCTCTTGCATACAACAAGTCATACACTTTTTATTGTATAATTCCTCAACATAAATCAGAAGCTTATTGGGAAGAAATTGAAGAGGGAGCAGCAAAAGCATGTGAAGCAAGACGTGATTTTCACATTGATGTGAAAATGATGTACTATAAAAGGTTTGACCCGTCTACTTTTATTAGGGAATACACCAAATGTCTAAATGCAAACCCAAATGGGGTAATTGTTGTGCCTAGCGATTTAGAAACGACGAAAGGTTTTACGGAAAAATTGCACGAACGCGGCATACCTTTTATATTATTAGACTCATATATGCCAGATTTAAAGCCACTTTCATTCTATGGTCAGGATTCTTTTTGTAGTGGATATTTTGCCGCAAAAATGCTCATGTTAATAGCATCAGGCGAAAAAGAAATAATGCTTATGAAACAGACTAAGAACGGAAAAGTCGAAAGTAAGCAACAAGATAACAGAGAAGTTGGCTTCAGACATTATATGCAGGACCATTTTCCACAAACGAAGATTATTGAGTTAGATTTACCGTTGGATGAAGATGAAAACAATTATGACTCTATCTTAGAAAATTTCTTTACATCAAACCCACATATACATCATTGCATCACTCTATGTTCAAAAGGTCATATTGTCGGTGAATTTTTATTAAAGACCAATAGACGTGACGTTCAAATAATGGGATATGATATGGTTGAAAAAAATGCGAAATGCTTACGATTAGGAACAATATCATTCCTCATCGCCCAACATGCCTTCATGCAGGGCTACAATTGTGTCGATACATTATTTAAGGCAATAGTGTTAAAAAAGAAGGTTGATCCGGTAAACTATATGCCAATAGAATTATTGTCTAAAGAGAACGTGGATTTCTATAGACGCACACAATTATAAACTTAATTTACACAACTATAAAACAAATCATTTTATGGAAAAAGTTTCATTCATTAAAATTAATCCGGCCGATTCTGTTGTAGTTTGTCTAAGGGACTATAAGCAGGGAGAAGAAATAAGCATCAATGGCAAAACTATAACCGTTTTGCAGGACACTCCTGTCGGCCATAAAATCCTTTTACAAGACACAAAGGCTGGTGAGAACATCATCAAATACGGCTATCCTATAGGACATGCCCAAAAAGATTTAAAGGCTGGTGAATGGATTAATGAGAACAATCTAAAAACGAATTTATCAGGTAAACTTGCTTATGAATATAATCCTGTAAATGAAATTCTTCCCATCGAAAACCAAAATCTAACATTCAATGGATATGTCAGAGCCAATGGTGAGGTTGGAATAAGAAATGAAGTATGGATTGTACCAACTGTAGGATGTGTAAATGGAATAGCAGAAAAATTAGCGACAAAGCTGGCTGAAGAAACAAAATTAGCCGGTATTGACGCCGTTCATGCCTGGCACCACAATTATGGATGTTCACAATTAAGTGAGGACCATGAAAACACCAGAAAAGTGTTACGCGACATTGTTCTTCATCCTAATGCCGGAGCTGTTCTGATATTAAGCTTGGGATGTGAGAACAACCAGCCTGATCAGTTTGAAAAACTTTTAGGCGATTACGATAAGAGTCGTATAAAATTCCTTGTAGTACAAAAGGTTCAAGGAGATGAAGTTGAGGAAGGAATGAAAATTCTGCACTCATTATACGATATAGCAAGTAAAGATGTAAGGACAGAGTGTCCGTTAAGCAAGTTGCGTATAGGATTAAAATGTGGCGGAAGCGATGGATTAAGTGGCATAACAGCCAATCCGCTTGTTGGAGAATTTTCAGACTTTATTGTTGCACAAGGCGGAACATCTATACTTACAGAAGTGCCAGAAATGTTTGGTGCAGAAACAATTCTCATGAACAGATGTCAAAATGAAGACCTCTTTAATCAGACTGTAAAACTCGTTAATGACTTTAAAGAGTATTTCTTGAGCCATGGCGAACCTGTTGGTGAGAATCCTTCACCTGGAAACAAAGCCGGTGGAATATCTACATTAGAGGACAAAGCACTTGGATGTACTCAAAAATGTGGAAGAGCCCCTGTTAGTGGTGTATTAGGCTATGGCGACAGACTAAAAACTACCGGTCTTAATCTGTTGTCTGCACCAGGAAACGACCTTGTTGCTTCAACAGCATTAGCTGCTGCAGGCTGTCAGATTGTTTTATTTACGACAGGACGCGGCACTCCATTTGGTACATTTATTCCGACTATGAAAATATCGACCAATAGTACACTATTTAACAACAAGCCAAATTGGATTGATTTCAATGCAGGGGAATTGGTTGAAGGAACAGATATGAAATCCCTATTAGACAAGTTCATCAAAAAGATAATATCTGTTGCCAATGGTGAAAAAACATGCAATGAGAAAAACGGGTACAGAGAAATATCCATCTTCAAAAATGGTGTAACACTTTAAACATATTTTCAGGATGATGTAAACGCATCATCCTGAAAAATAAAAAACACTGCAAAAGCAGTTATAACCACAAAAGATATGCAAGTTGTAATAAGAAATTTCATTAAATTATTATCTACTGGGGCATTTCAGTCATATTGTACACTTGAAGAAATGTCTGAATATAAATGGAATCAACTATTATACATTGCTAAAATAAATGATGTTGAAGATTTTATCATATCTGGAATAATTTATTCAGATAACTCATCAAATAATATTATACCAACAAAAATCACAAACTCTATAAACGAAACTATTTATTCCAATACAACAAGAATCACGCCAAAAGACGCCCAATACAGACAGTCGACAAAAACAATAAATAAATTCTCTAATCCATATTTAAACAAGAAATTAAATCGAATTATTTATAATGAGATCCATAGTATCGATACATCTGTAGACTCTATAACATTCTTAAACAGAAGTATTGATAACATTAAAAATCTTTTATCCGCAAATTCATACATCAGAGACCTTGTAGAATATGGCATTTATTTAAGAAAATATGGTAATAAAATAGATTTCGTTAAAATAGACAATTGGATAAATACATTAAAGATGAATAAAATAATGAACTTAGTTGGTATATACCTCATTAAGTTCTTTAACTTCGATACAAGCGAAATCCCATTCTATAATAACCAAAATAAAATCAAAACGGGAGAAGTAAAATTACCACTAAACCTTAAAGCAAAATCGGAGGACAAGATGAATGAGACTCAAAAAGAAATTAATAACTTGATTTGTAATATCCCAAAGCCTAATACCGGTATGTTCAAGTATTTTTCATTCTTTCCACTTGAGACAACAAGCATCTTTTTCTCTAATATTTTTAACAGTCTTTCAAATATTGAGGAATAACTAAAATTTTATAATTTTCTTTGTTGTACCAACGATTAAGTGTATCTTTGCCAAAAATAAGGAATCATACAATGAAACAATACATTTTTATTATTATCAGCCTATTTACTCTAACACAATATATATCTGCACAAGATTACAACACCTACGTTCAATGTGAAGACACATGCAGACATATTCACGGAATAGATCTCAGCCATTATCAAGGAGACGTTTTCTGGGAAACAATTGGTGAAAACAGTAAAATGGCCTATGTTTATTTAAAAGCGACAGAAGGCGGTACACATATAGACAAAACATACGAAAGAAATATCGAATTAGCACACAGATATGGTTTAAAAGTTGGCTCATACCATTTTTTTCGGCCTAAAACTGATTTAGTTAAGCAACTCGAAAATTTTAAATCACAATGCCGTCCTGGAGACCAGGACCTGATACCTATGATAGACATAGAGACAACAGGGGGGCTTAAGACTGACGAATTTTGTGATTCATTATTTAAATTCATCGATTTAGTTGAGAAGGCCTATCGCCAAAAGCCTTTATTGTATACATATACAAATTTCTACAACAAACATCTCCAAGGCAAAATTGACAATTATTGTCTTATGATTGCCCAATATTCTGATGAGGAACCCAAACTTGCAGACGGAAGAGATTATACTCTTTGGCAATATACTGCAAAAGGACGCATAAATGGTATCAACACCTATGTTGACAAGAGCAGATTTATGGGACGTCATAGCATGAGAGAAATACGGTTTAGACATTTCTAATAAAATAACATATAAAATAAAAATATAAAAATGGCAATTATTAAATGTCCTGAATGTGGTCATCAAACTAGTGACAAGGCTCCTGTATGCCCCAATTGTGGAGTAGAAATCGCAGGAAAAATAATAAAATGTCCTTATTGTGGAGAAATTTATTTAATAGGTGAGATTGTCTGCCCACATTGTCACAAATCACCTTCCAATGGCAATAATCCTATTGAGAATGACAATCAAAGCCTTGTTGAGCAAAACTCAACAAATGTAGAAAGGAATAGCTATCTGACGTCAGACAATGGTATAATCGTTCCTACAAAAGACGAGTCAAGCAATAGTTTGAATACAACGCCTCAAGAACAATATACGACTCCCAACGACAACACTCCTAAAGCAAGAAAAAATAACAGGACAACACTGATTGTTTCGTTAATAATAGCAGTGTTGGCATTAGGTGTATGCTTCTATTTCTACAACAGGGCGCAAAATGAAAAGGAAATGGAAGAATATAATTTTGCCTTAAGCAGTGAGGATCCAACAATTTTACAAGAATATTTAAATAACTTTAAAGATGCTCCACAAGAGCATATTGATTCAATTAAAGCACATTTGCAAAGACTTGAGCAATTAGATCAGGATTGGACAAATGCCATTGTAAGTGGCAGTAAATCAGCACTGATGGATTACTTAAGCAAACATCCTGATAGTCCACACAAACAAGAAGCAATGGACAAAATTGATTCTATTGATTGGGCACAATGCCTAAAATTAAATACCTCTGAGGCATATCAGATGTACATGGCAGACCATTCTGATGGCAATCATTATGAGGAGGCACAAATTGCTTTGAAAAAGATTAAAGCAAATACTGTAAGCATGGAAGAAAGACAAGCAATAAGTAATCTCTTCCATAACTTTTTCGTAAGCATTAACGAGCGCGATGAAGTTAATCTCGTTTCAAACATAAATGATAACATCAACTTTTTAGGTAAGCAAAATGCTACAAAACAGGATATCATTTATTTCATGAACAGATTGTATAAACAAGATGTTCAGAATATGGTTTGGAGTATCTCCGGTGACTACAACATACAAAAGAAAGAGATTGGTGACGAACAATATGAATATATTGTAAATTTCATGGCAAATCAGAAAGTTGAGAAAGTTGATGAGCCAAGCGCAAACTATAAGTATAAAATTAATGCAAGAATTAATCCTGACGGTAAAATGACAGAAATGTCTATGACAAGGATAAATGAATAATAATATGTTAAGATTAGTCGCCATAAGTTTCTTTACTATATGCCTTAATACACTATTGATGGGCCAGGAAAAGATTATAAAACTCCGAATTATACAGACTAGTGATGTTCATGGATGTTTCTTTCCCTATGACTTCATTGAGCGTAAACCAGCAAAAGGTTCTTTAGCACGTGTTTCAACATACATAAAGGACCTCAGAAAAACTTATGGTGCTAATCTTATACTGATGGACAATGGTGACATTTTACAAGGTCAACCTACATGCTATTACTGTAATTATGTAAAGCCTGAACTTCCCAATGTAGCTGCATCGGTCATAAATTATATGGGCTATGATGTCCAAACTATCGGAAATCATGACATTGAAACCGGTCATAATGTATATGACAAATGGATAAAAGAGGTAAAGTGCCCAATGCTTGCTGCAAATATAATATCAAAAGATACGGAAAAGCCATATCTTAAGCCTTACCATATAATAAATCGTGACGGCATAAAGATTGCTATTATTGGCATGATAACTCCTGCAATTCCCAACTGGCTTAACGAAAAACTTTGGGAAGGTATGTCTTTTCAAGAGATGAAAGAATGTGCTTTATATTGGACTACCTATTTGAAGAAGCAGGAAAACCCTGATATAATAATCGGCCTTTTCCATTCTGGAGCCGAAGGAGGAATAATTACAGATGAATATGAAGAAGACGCCTCCTTAAGAATTGCCAAAGAAGTACCTGGTTTCGATTTGATTTTATATGGGCATGATCATAAGAAACACATTGAAACAATCAAAAATAAAGACGGACATGATGTCCTTTGCATGGATCCTTCATCTAATGCATACTTCATATGCGATGCTGAAATAGACGTAACAATAAACAACGGGCAAATAATAAATAAACAGATAAAAGGAAGTCTGAAAGATGTAAGAAATCTGCCTGTTGATACTGCATTCATGGAGTATTTCAAGGACGAAATAGACAGCATAAACAACTATGTCAATAAGAAAATAGGCACCTTCAAAAATTCAATATATACACGTGACTCATATTTCGGAAGCAGCGCATTTTGTGATTTTATCCAAAACGTTCAGCTTAAAGTAACAAATGCCGATGTATCATTCAATGCTCCATTGTCATTTGATGCCTGTATAAAAGCTGGTGACGTATTTGTCGGAGATTTATTTAATCTCTATAAATATGAGAACCAGATATATACGATAAAAATGACTGGCAAGGAAATAAAGAATTACCTTGAAATGAGTTATGGCCTATGGACAAATACAATGGTATCAAAAGATGACCATATAATGCTGCTGAATATTGATAGCGTCAACGGAATAAAAAAATATACATTTAAAAATCTTGCCTTCAATTTTGACAGTGCAG
>NZ_HF986815.1:26809-43936 GCF_000431195.1 Prevotella sp. CAG:255
AAATCTTGCCTTCAATTTTGAAAGTGCAGCAGGAATTGACTATGAAGTAGATGTAACAAAACCTTATGGAAATAAGATACATATATTGCAGATGTCAAATGGCGAACCTTTTATAATGGACAAATGGTATAACGTAGCAATGAACAGCTATAGAGGCAATGGCGGAGGTGAACTTTTAACACGTGGTGCCGGGATACCAAAAGATTCAATCAAAGGCAGAATTATATATGAAAGCGAACATGATCAAAGGTACTACATCATGAAAGAAATAGAAGATGCTAAAATTGTTAATCCTAAAACAAACGACAACTGGAAATTTGTACCATCATCACTAGCAATACCGGCAATAAGACGCGATAAAGACCTGCTTTTTGGCAATAGATAATCAATTAATTGCCATATTATAATTTATAAACTATGAAGAAGTATTGGTTTGTTTTTAATAACACAGATTTATTACTTGAAAAGAATTCAGACGGTAGTTATACGATTCCTTTTCAGGAGTATCCTCCTACTGAAATTGGAAAAGATACAACCATCCATAATATAACTCCACTGGAATCTTACGAAGTAAAAACTTATCGAATAGACGGCCCTATTAACAACGATAAGTTTGAAATGTGTAATTTAAGGGCATCATATCATAAACTGCCCCAACCACTATATCTCAAAGCAGGCAAATGTGAAGAAATACTTTATTGGGATTCGAATACAAAGTTCTGTGGCGTATGTGGCGGACACATGAAACTCAATACTGATATTTCTAAGAAATGTGAGAAATGCGGAAAAGAAATATGGCCACAACTTGCAACAGCGATAATAGTATTAATACACAAAAATGATCAGGTATTACTTGTTCATGCAAACAACTTTAAAGGTAATTATTATGGTCTAGTTGCCGGATTCGTTGAAACAGGCGAAACACTTGAGCAAGCTGTCGTAAGGGAAGTAACGGAAGAAACGAGTTTAAAAATCAAAAACCTTAAATATTTCGGATCTCAGCCATGGCCATACCCTTGTGGCCTAATGATTGGCTTTTATGCAGAATACGAAAGTGGTGAAATAAAATTACAACGTTCTGAACTGGGTGCAGGTGGCTGGTTCACCATGGACAATCTTCCACCAATACCGGAAAAATTGTCTATTGCAAGAAAACTTATTGATAATTGGATTGAAAATCATGATAAAATTTAACGCAGACAAAATAATTTTCAATTTATATCCTGATATATAAAAATATCAGTCGTGCCAAATCAGCAAATTTAGATTATATGTATAGGGCAAAATATAGAGTAACAAAGATGTACCACCCTATCTACTATCAGGATCAGAAAGCATCCATCTCTTATAGAATGAAATATGAGTACCTGATACAATCAGAATTAAAATGCCCTAACATTGTTCTCATCTTTTATCAACAAGGTATTTTGATATCTAATAACACACGAAAATTGCCTTATCTGCTCTGCATTTAATTCATAATTTTATCCTTAATTGTAATTCCAGGTCAGTGGCAGAAGAATGATTAATCTGCTGATAACTGCTGCCAATTATTTCTCTGTCAAAATATTTTGTCGTTCCTACTTTAGCAAACAATGTGACCTGTTTCAAAATATCATAACTGGCAAAAAAGGAACCTCGAATACCATGCCCATAAAATGACGGGAAATAGTATGAATAGAGCATACCCTTTTCATAAGAATACACACGGCTGTCATAACTGTCTGTATTAAAATAAGAAAAAGAAACATTTATGTTTAACCGTTTTTTTAATATGTAATTGGCATTCTGCGTTATCATCCATCCAAAACTATTTTCTTTGTATGAAGAAAAAGCAAGATCAGACTGCGTCTTAGCTTTCCAAGCTCCAAAACTATACGCAGCAGAAAAACGTGCTCTATGATCAATTTTATTGATTAAATCCGTTTTATCTTTATTGTCTTTCTCACGTATTTTAAGCCGATAACGTGCTGAAAATATCCATCTAGGCATAACATATGTCAGTTGCAACGTATTATCTAAAGAACATGAACTTTTTGAAGCCTGATACTTAGGCCATGCAAAATAAGCATAATCGATATATGCAATTATGTTTAACGCCTGTGACGGCCGCCATGTCATTCCCAAATATATACCACTTTCATTCTGCACAGCCCCACCCTCATTAAAACTTTCAGCAAACAACGAATAATATTTGTATGAATAAAAACGCTGAAGAGCCAACATGGTCAAACGATCTGTTATGCTATAGCTTAAAGAATTAATCGTAGCAACAGCTTTACAGCCCCCAGTTGCAGTCTCTCCACTGAATGACAGGCGGCTACCAGTATAACCATAATTTACCCCCACATTATAAAAATTTTTACCATGAGCATAATATCTGCGATAAACCGAAGTAGTTTTAGGCACAAGCTCTTTATCTAAAGATGTGTATGCAGCAGTTGCCCCTACATAAAATCCTCCAAAACGATAATCTACATTACCGCCAAAAAGCAAATGTGAAGAATTATTTTTCTTATCCAATTCCGTCTTGGTTCGATGGTAACCAGAATTTAGTATTGTAGAAATTGTACTGTCACCTTTATTCAAAGTAGCATCAAACTTGCGATAAGAGACAAATAAACTTAAATCTAACCCTTTGGCTAAAGTAAATGTACCTGCAGCCCCTTGAAGATAGTTTCCGTCAGAAGTTGAAGAGTGAGCCCTTATATTGCTGCCACCTCTTCCCATGGATGATAGCGTTGACAACTTGCCAAAACTAAAGTTATTATTCATAACAAGCCCCATTCCGAAACGCAGTCTGTACCTGCCTAACGCCAAAGTTTTTATACGCCCCATTTTCTTCAAGACAAGATAAAATGAATAAAAATCATATCCCATACTATTTCGGCCTGCAAAAAACGGCTCTCCGGCATCTTGAGATCCAAGGAAGCCTAATCGTAGATAATCTCCATAATCGAAGTCATACCTTACACTATGTTTATATTTATAGCCCTGATATCCATTTATGTCACCTTTTCTGTCATAAAAAGGTATTTTTATAGTCCCGACAACCTCATGTTTACCATATTTTACGATGTTTTTAAAAGACGGAAAGCCCTTTTTATGCGTATCTCCTGTATAAGTAAAATAAAAAAGAAGCCTACGCTTATAATATGACAAATCTTTTATCATTACAAGTTCACCCAAAGATTTCATTGGTCCATAACGATAAATATACTCACTGATATTCTCTACATCCTTTGCAGTCAAAAAAGGAAACTGCTCCAGATCCTCTCTAGATGCTGTATTAATATTTATTGGATTTTCTTCCAGATCACACAAAAGTTCAAATGAAGACTCCCACGATGAAGACTCTATATCCTCAAGTTCACTTAACTGGTACAAAAACTGTTCCCATTCATGTGTCTGCTCAGCGTCGATATGCAATGATATGCAAAACAAAAATATAAATATAATTAGTTTTTTCATCAGAAGATTTAAAGTAATTAGTCTGAAAGTTAAATCTATGTGTTCTGTAAAAGCAGTATATGATATTTACAAAGTTACACATTTTTTACGAAAACGAAACGAATCATGCTAATTTAATATGAATAATTTTTCTAAACTGTTTCCACGTATATTATTATTTTTACTAATTTTGCAAAAGATTCTGCATAATTTGCCCATAAATTAAAACAAGAAATAACCTAAAGATTATATTCAAAATAAACAAATATGATAGACGAATTTCTAGCTTATAACAAACAGTTCGTTACAGAAAAGGCTTACGAACCATATGTAACCACCAAATATCCAGATAAGAAAGTTGCAATTGTATCGTGTATGGATACAAGACTTACACAATTACTTATGGCATCCTTAGGAATAAGGAACGGGGATGTAAAGATGATAAAAAATGCAGGAGGCATCATTCAGTCACCATTTGACAGCACCATACGCAGCTTGCTTGTAGGAGTGTATGAACTGGGAGTCAAAGAGATTATGATTATAGGACACACAGACTGCGGAGCACAGCATCTAGATCCAGACGAAATGATCAGACTAATGCTGGAAAGAGGTGTTTCACAAGAACACATAGACATGATGAAATATTGCGGAATTGACTTCAGATCATGGCTTAATGGATTTAACAATTCAGAAGAAGCTGTCAGAAAGTCAGTAGAAATTGTTGCCAAACATCCTCTTATGCCCAAAGACATTATTGTACGCGGATTTATTATAGATTCATATACAGGCAAACTTTCTGAGGTTATATGCTAAACAGAAACCTCAGACAGAATAATTAAGAGCAACTATTATTTACTCGGATCAATCAAAAGAATTATTAGCAGAGCATAAGATACATCCTTTCAAAGCACAAAAGGGCATCTTTTACGCTTCAATATATGTCATATTGCAGCATAAAAGCATACAAACAAGCAACTAACTGAATATCAATACGTTATACAACGGTCATATAATTCAGTTGTTTTTACCCTAAAACTCAATGATTTTTATGGTAAAAATAACTGAATTAGTTCATCAAAATCAATTACTTCATAACTTTCAACAAACAAAAATTGATTAATAAAAAATTAAATCAATAAACATACATCATTATAAAGTAAATTTATCTGACACAATAGAATAAAATAACCATACATCAAAAATGTCAAGGCACCATTTATGACCTATTAAGAACAACAATTATGAAGTTACTAGACTTTAACGTTTAGCATCTCTAAAAAACAGTAAAAACACGACTTGACATAATTTATGCATTGCCCATCTGTAAAATACTATCAAAAATAAGACAAAATTATAACCTTCAGAATAAAACAATAAATACAGAATTTATATTCACTCTCAGATATATACAACACACGAGCTGAATTATAACCTTAAATTTCATTAGAACAAACACATTTAAGGATAAAAAGTCTAGATTGCACTAGATATGCTTTTTTTAATAAACAGGTTGGAAGCTTACAAAATAGCCAAATTATAAAAAAGAACAATCCCGACTGAATTATCTTCAGTCGGGACTGCCAAATTATTTAATAAACCGTCTTTATATTCAAATCCAATTAGAAGAACAAGTAACGGTTATCTTTAACATTTGCATTTATGTAAAGTTCTTGCATAAAGTTACCCGCGTACTGCATCATCTTCTGACGCTGACGCTGCTCATATTCTTTTGCATTAAACTTAACAGGACGCATTTTCTTTTCCAAAACCTGGAACAGATATACTCCACCGTTACCCTTAACTGCAGCAGAACTGAACTTACCCTTCGCTGTTGCAGCTACTGCACCACTAAGTGCGGGCTCGCTCATACCTGTAGACTGTACAAAGACAGGTGCAGCAAATGTTACCTGATTAACTGCAGAAACCTGAGCACCTTTTGCCTTAGCTGCAGAGATGCTGTTCACACCTTTAACTTTAGCCATAAGCATTTCAGCTTTCTTATCACGCAATACTTCCTGCTTTACATAATTCTTTACATTTTCATCATCGAGTGAACGGTATCCCTTCTTGTTAATCTTGGTCATAACCAAAACAAGCAGATGGTCATTATCACCACACTCATAAAGCTGTGATACCTTGTTCTCGTCTGTCTCGAATATCCACTTAAGAGCTTCACGAGTTCCATGTATACCAGCTACGTAATGCTCTGAATTGCGTATATCCATGCGTTCCTGAACTTTGTAACCATACTTAGAAGCATTCTTCTGCATAGCATCCAAAGTCTGACTTTCACTGACGAACTGGCTAAACTTATTAAATGCAGCAGAATATGTGTTCTTTGAGAACTCAATCGGTTTCTTTATCACAGCAGCTACATACTTATCTGTCATAGCCTTACGGTCTGTAATCTGCAGAATCAAATTACCTTGTGTAAGTTTTAAGTTCTTTATTTCATTAACAGGCAATGTATTCAAAGACTCAATATAAGACTTTGTATCAGCGTCCATTGAAGTTGCATTCTGATACTGATTAGATGTTATCCAATTCTTCTCGCCTGTCTGACCATATTTCTTTGCAATTGCTTCAAACTCAGCTCCACTCTTGAGTGCTGTAAATATACTGTCTGCAGTTTTTGCAGCATCAGCAGGTGTTGCGCCACCAACCTGAATTGCACGGAACTGAACTGAATCAGGCAATTGAACTTTTGATATAAGTTTTACTACATTTATGGTATTGTCCAACTTATTTTCTACAGGTGCAGAAGTTGAACCTACAGCCATAGAATCAAGACGTGCTGCTATATCTGTCGGGAATGCAGCTTTTGTCTGAGGAATACCTAAATATGTAACCAAAGAACCGCTATTTCTTACTATTTCAACCGGATCAGCTGTTTCCTTCAATGACTGCACATATCCGGCAACAGTCTTATTCAAAGCTGCACGGTCTGATGCAGAAGGCAAAACCTGATAATCAACATATTTGATTGAACGTGTTTCTTCGTATTGTTTAAAACGAGGCTTAAGTTCTTCATACTTAGCCTTCAAGTCTGCATCAGAAATCTTTACCTTGTTGTCATTTATAGAAGAATAGGCGAATGATGCCAACTGGATATTGCTTTCTTGATTTTCATCTGTATACGCCATTTTAGCTGATACAGGATTAGAAATCAAACATCCGGCCAACAATGACTGATATTTCTGAGCCAATACCTGCTGACGCAGAGATTTCTCTATAAATGTCCAGAAATTATATATACCCTGATACTGCTCCGCCATCTGCGGATTTGTTGTTTGAGCCTGCTTGTATTCAGCCAAGAACTTCTTCAACAAATTAGCATCAAAACGTCCAGTCTGCTGGTTTACGAAAGGTGTCTGAAGAAGCATCGGGTTTGTTCCAGCGTTAAGTATGTTCTGCAGTTCCTGATCTGTAACCTGCAATCCCAACTTAGATGCTTCCTTGCTGATGATTTCAGTTTGAACAAAAGTATTCCAAACCACATCCTTTACTTGATTAAGATCGTCATCAGTAAGATTGTCACGACCTTGAGTCATTTTAATAACGTTAGTGTACTCGTCAACTAGCTTCTGAAAATCTTGCACATTGACTTTGTCACCTAAAACTTCGCCTACTTGTTGACGGCTCTCGTTTCGTGATGACTCACAAGAGCGGAACAACTCTTCAGCAATAAATGCAAAAAGGGCGAATCCTAATATACTGATGAGGATAACGCCTTTGCTTCTGATTTTTCCTAATGCTGCCATTATTATAAATATTTATTTTTTTATTATTCCCTCAAATTAGTATTTGAACATTTTAGCGCACAAAATTACAAAAAAGAAAATAAAAACAATTATTTTTCTCTTAAAAAGTTCATTGTTAAGGCTTTTCATACTGTAATTCATGCGGTATTAGCTCATTTATTCGGTATAACCTACAATCGTATCAAATTTACAAAACGTTTAAAATTAGTTTTATTTAACATTAAATTTCTTTATGCACTGTTTTGGCCGAAGGAGTTGTAGGCAATCGTTTCTTTGCCTTAACAGTATCCGGCGCTGTTAAAATAGTATCATTATCTGTATTTTCGCCAAATTTACCTTTGACGAAAGATCCCTTTGTATTAGATATTGTATAATGTCTTAAATGCTCATCACTCAAGAAATAAGTGCCCTGCATCTCTCGGTCTGGAGTAATAAGATGAGAAAATTTATGACTATACAGCTCATGGCTGTTCTGATCCCAAAACAATTCCTCACTTGAAAAGCGCATGCCATCAACTGTTCTTACGCGAACACGCCCCCTCAGCTCCCAAATCTTTGACTGATCATAATAATATGCGGTATCGCTTTGAATATAGGCTTCAACATGGAACTTCTCATCAAACTGCTCCAAGAAAAGACCTTTATCAAAAATCCATCTAGATGGTTTTTTCTCTTGATTTACCTCCCAACGTTCAGCAACAATACGGTATTTAATTAAGCCTGAATCTGAAACCAATGTATTAACACCATAGGAAATCATTACGGCAACAGAATCACGAGGATTTATTGCTGGCGCAATGTGCTCTTTTCCCTCCTGACAAGAAAGGAAAAGAAACACAAACACTATGAATATATAGGATTTCAATGTCTGCTTAAATAAAAACATTAATCAACTTTCCACTTCATGAACCAACGTTCGTTAAACGTTATTCCTATATTAATACGAAAAGTATTCTCTGTCAACAGGCCATCTGCTGATGAATGAACCCATTGTCCGGAAACATTAAGAATAGACCTGTTATTATAGCTATTGATAATTGGAATACCGAATCCTGCACTTACGCTTATTTCCTTAGGTCCATCCTGACCGTTCACTTTATAATAAGGTGTTGAATATGAGACGCCTGCTCTAAAACGAACTCTATCAATAAAATCACGACTCATTTCATTATTACAGAATTCTCCTCCTACAGTAACTTTATATCTGTCTTTATAATAATTGTCAACTAATTCATAAGACGGAACATCATTAACGACATTGTATACCGGATACTTTACTCCACCCCACTTTTGAAGAGTGAAATCAGAACCAAGTTTCAACTTATTCTTATAATTCCACATAAAACCGGCACCGAATGACATCGGAATTTCCAAACCATTATCCACTCTAAACGATGTAGTATCTGCGACAGAAGTCGATGAGTTTGTTGAAATAATCAGACATTCCGGATCTGAATTCAACTTATGGCCAAGTCCATAAGTCAAACCCAACGTCAATGAATTATTCTTATTCAAATTAACTGAATATTGGAGTCCAAAGTCCAACTTATAACTATTTACAGTTGCCGTATAATATTTTGACAAAGTATTCACCCAACTGTCACTATAGCTGTTAACAACAGAGCGGTTTAAGTCACCCCAAATATATGAGACATTAGCACCAATTGACAATCCTTTTAGGAATTCCCAACCAGCTCCAAAATACACTTGATGGATACCGCCACTGCCTGAATAAGTATTTGTATAAGTGGTACTTCTGTCACCATCAAGATAATCAGTAACAGAATAATTATATCCTATATTAGTGAACGGTATTAATCCAAAACTCACACCAACATGCTTAAATGCCCTAAATCCGGCAACAGCATACTCAAAATCAGCATTATTAGCATTGACTTTAGTTCCATTCTCACTGAAATTTGTTATCTGACCAGACATGCCTGCATCAAAAATAAATGTCAGCGAGTCCATTGAAGAATATGACGCCGGATTTATATAATTAACTTGATTATGCTCTCTAAATCCCAAACCCAATCCGTTCATACCTCGATTAAAACCGCTAGTCTGCTCACTTAACTGTCCTAATCCATACTGGCTATAAGGAGAATTAGTTCCACTTTGAGCGAATGTCGGAATTACACAAAGCGACAATAATGTTGCGCTTAACGCCGTTCTATACAATTTCATTGTTATATTCTAATATTCTGTTAAGTCCAATGGGGACAATAAAATCATTTGCAAAGATGGGCATTTTTTCTGAAAAATGCAAATTCAAATGAACGCCACCAGTTAAATAAACAAAAAGATCCGGATATTTTTCTAAAAAGGCTCTTACGTAACCTTCTATTTCATATTTAATACCTTGAACGACACCACTTCTTATCGCATATTCCGTAGTGTCACCCAGCATCTTCACACAACCTTTTCGCTCAATTAACGGCAATTTTGCCGTATGTTCATGAAGTGCATAAAAACGCATTGTAGGTCCCAAGGAAATATTACCGCCCTCATAAACGCCTTCAGCCGTAACAAAATCAAATGTTATACACGTGCCGACATCTATGACGAGGACATTGCAATCAGGTCGTAAATAATTAGCACCGACAACTGCGGCCAAACGATCCGCACCTAACGTTGAAGGAGTAGCATAGCGATTAGCAATTGGAACAGGAGTTTTCCCGCTTATTAATTTGATTACAGGAAACGGCAAATTTTCAAATGCCGACACCAAATCGTCATCAAGACTCGCTACTGTAGAATATATACCTTTATTAAAATGGTATTTATTACAAAAATCAGTCAGTCTATATATTGCATCGCTTTTATCAACACGAACACATTCAATGATATGTCCATCATTGAAGCATGCGAATTTCACACACGTGTTTCCTATATCTATAATCAGATTCACTTGACTGTTTTAAATTACAGCGTGCAAAATTATTAAAAAAATTGGAATAATAGTATGTTAAATGAGAAATATGAATTATTTTTGCATCGTGAAACGTTTCAAAACATTTATAATTCTGACCATAATATGCCTTATTTCGCTAAATACAAACGAAATAAGTGCCAGTAATAGCGTGCAGTCTCTAACAACAGACGAAGATTCGATAGAGATAAGTTTGTTGACCTGTGCACCAGGGCAAGAGGTCTATAGTCTTTACGGGCATACTGCCATCAGATACAACGACAAAAAGAAGGGAATTGATATTGCCATCAATTATGGCATGTTTTCATTCAAAGCCCCCTTTTTTATTCTAAGGTTCATCTTCGGATTGACTGATTATGAGATGGGTATTATTCCATTTGATGCCTTTTGTGAAGAATACAGATATGAGAACAGAAGTGTCACACAACAAGTTCTCAATCTCACAGCTGAAGAAAAAAAGGAGATAATTAAAGCTATCGAAAAAAATTATTTACCTGAGAACAGAGTATACAGATATAACTACTTTTATGATAATTGTACCACACGCGCCCGCAACATCTTGCTTGACAACATTGACGGGGAGGTATGTTATCCTAATAAAAAGGAGTCATATCCGTCATTCAGAGATTTAATACATTCATTTAATGATAATGACCCATGGGCAAGATTTGGCAATGACATTTTACTTGGCGCAAAAGCAGACAGAAAGACCAATCTAAATGAATACCAATTCTTACCATATAATTTAATGTATGACTTCGAGAAAGCCACTATAAAAGACAAAAATGGCATTACTCGCCCTTTAATTCTATCCCAGCATGATGTAGTAAAGTGTCAGACAAGCATAAATAATGAAAAAGGATTTCCACTACGACCCAGCACTTGTGCATGGATATTCCTTGGATGTATAATAATAACTACAATCATTGAAATATGCTTTAAAAAGAATTTTTGGCTTTTTGACGCACTTTTAATTTTTATATATGGTTGTATAGGTTTGATACTATTAATGATGTTTTTCTCAAAGCATCCTACAACAAGTACAAATCTGCAAATATTTTTATTTAATCCTTTGTCGCTATTTTATATATACAATATTGTAAAACGTAATAGGACAAATCGTCTTTGGTACTATTTCTCAGGATCAATCGCATGCTTCTTTATCGGAGGGCTGTTTCAGGACTACGCTGAGGGCACGTACATTTTGGCATTATCTTTGCTGATAAGATGCATATATAACATTATTCGTAAAAAGAACAATGATAAATAAATACATTACAGCAACATTCTTAGCAGTTGCATCAATAGGAAACATAAGCTCACAAAATGTAAGACCTGTTCCTAAATTGGTTGTAAATATAGCCATAGACCAATTAAGGACAGATTACATTGAAGCTTTTATTCCGTACTATAGCGAAGGAGGAATAAAGAAACTCCTAAGAAATGGTGCTGTATACAGCAATGCACAATATATGTTTTCTCCAGTGGACCGTGCATCATCAATTGCGTCAATTTCCACTGGCACATCTCCATCATCCAATGGAATAACAGGATTCAGATGGTTAAACAAAAACACTTTGATTCCCGTAAATTGTGTTGATGACAATAGTTATGAAGGTATCTTCACAAAAGAAGGAGCATCTCCAAAAAATATCATTACCACGACCATAAACGACGAACTTAAAATAGCAACTGAAGGTGACGCCATTGTATATAGTATAGCTCTAGAGCGTGATGCTGCAGTTATCGGAGGTGGTCATGCTGCAGATGGAGCATTATGGTTCAATAAAGACAACAAATGCTGGTGTTCTTCTAAATATTATTTCAAAAAAGCTCCAAGTTGGTTAGAATCTTATAATTTACTTTACGCTAATAATTTCACTGAAGACAATGTAAATGCAAATATTACAAATGTTGCATTAGAATGCGTGAATTCCTGTGGAATGGGAACTGATGACATCACAGATATGCTGTCATTAACATACAGCGTGAAGATTCCCGTAAAAAAAATAAACAAGCAACAATTACAAAACACATATATACAACTTGATAAAGAACTTGAAAAGTTAATATCAAAACTCGAAAGCAAAATAGGTATTAATAATCTTTTATTTGTCGTAACAAGTACAGGATATTGCGATGAAAAAGAAATTAATTACGAAAAATACAGAATACCTAGTGGTACTTTCTATATAAACAGAACAGCCAACTTACTTAATATGTATCTTGGCGCAATATACGGACAGGACAAATATATTGAAAGCTGTTTCTACAATCAGATATTCTTAAATTTAAGACAAATTGAGCTGAAGCGTATAAATATAAGTGATCTGTTAAGCCGTGCTCAATCTTTCTTGATACAAAATTCAGGAATAAAGAATGTGTTTACCAGTAATGACTTGATGCTATATGGCGACAAGAATGATTCAAAACTACGTAACTGGTACAACCCTGACAATTGTGGAGATTTAATAATTGAAGTTTCACCAGGCTGGAAACTCCTAAATGAAGATACAAAACAGCAATATGTTTCTAAAGGGAATGCAATTCCTTTTCCTGTAATTTTTTACGGGACAGGAATAAAGCATGAGGAGTTAATTACACCTGTAACAATAGACAGAATAGCTCCTACAATAGCAAAAATAATTAGGATTAGAGCCCCAAATGCATGTTCAGCATTGCCTTTATATTAAATAAAGCTAAAAATAATATAACTTTTTTACAATAAATTTGTACTTTTGTACACAAATACTCACAATTCATAAAAGAAAATAAAATATTATAGATATGGGTTTTAATAATTTTTTAAAGTCATTGTTCGGTGATAAATCGTCAAGAGACATGAAACTGATACAGCCATTAGTTGAGAAAGTCAAGGCGGCATACCCAGAAATTAAAGCACTTGATAATGACTCTTTGCGTGCCCGCACAAAGGAAATTCAAAAGTATGTTCAAGAATCTGCTCAAGATCAAAAGAAACAGATTGCTGAACTGAAGGCAAAAATCGAAGAAACACCTATTGATGAGCGTGAAGATATATTCGCTCAAATCGATAAGCTTGAAAAAGAGGTGCTTGAAATTTATGAAAAAGCCCTCAATGAAGTGATGCCCGTAGCCTTTAGCATCATAAAAGATACAGCCCGCAGATTTGCAGAAAACGAGGAAGTAGTTGTTACTGCAAATGACTTCGATAGAGAACTTGCCATTAGAAAAGATTTCGTTAGGATTGAAGGAGACAAAGCTATCTACAGTAATCACTGGATGGCCGGCGGTAACGATATGAAATGGGATATGGTTCATTATGACGTCCAACTTTTTGGTGGTGTCGTATTGCATCAGGGAAAGATTGCGGAAATGGCAACAGGTGAAGGAAAAACACTCGTTGCAACATTGCCTGTATTCTTGAATGCTCTTACCGGAAACGGTGTACATGTCGTTACAGTAAATGATTACCTTGCAAAACGTGACTCTGAGTGGATGGGACCGCTCTATGAGTTCAACGGATTATCTGTTGACTGTATTGACAAACACAGACCCAATACACCTGAAAGAAGAAAAGCATACCAAGCAGACATTACATTTGGTACAAATAACGAGTTTGGTTTCGACTATCTTCGTGACAATATGGCAATATCGCCCTCAGATCTTGTTCAACGAGCTCACAACTATGCAATTGTCGATGAGGTTGACTCTGTGTTAATTGACGATGCACGTACACCCCTTATTATATCAGGTCCTGTGCCAAATGGTGATGACCAGATGTTTGAAGAATATCAGCCATTGGTTGAACGTCTTGTTGATGTTCAAAGGAAATTGGCCACACAATTCTTGGCTGAGGCTAAACAAAAAATAAGCGAAGGCCGTGAGAAGAACGACCAAAAACTTCAAGAAGAAGGTTTCTTGAGCCTATACCGCTCTCACAAAGCATTACCGAAGAACAAGCCGTTAATCAAATACCTTTCAGAAGAAGGTATAAAGGCTGGTATGCTCAAAACGGAAGAGTATTACATGGAAAATAACAACCGTCGCATGCCTGAAGCCGTTGAACCTTTATATTTTGTTGTTGAGGAAAAATTAAATTCTGTTGATTTGACAGACAAAGGAACAGAATGGCTGGCAAAACAGGTAAATGACAAGGAGTTGTTTGTGTTGCCGGATATTACAGCACAGCTTTCTGCATTGGAAAATGAAAAAGAACTTGATGATCAACAGAAACTTGATAAGAAAGACCAACTTCTGAATCATTACGCAGTTCAAAGTGAGCGTGTGCATACGTTACAGCAACTTCTGAAGGCCTATACCATGTTCAATAAAGATGACGAATATGTTGTCATGGACGGTGAAGTTAAAATCGTCGATGAGCAAACTGGTCGTATCATGGAAGGAAGACAATGGAGCGATGGTCTACACCAAGCTATAGAGGCAAAGGAGCACGTAAAAGTAAAAGAAGCGACACAAACATTTGCAACAATAACTCTTCAGAACTACTTCCGTATGTATCATAAGCTCTCTGGTATGACGGGTACGGCAAGTACAGAAGCAGGAGAACTTTGGGATATTTATAAACTCGATGTTGTTGAGATTCCAACAAACAAGCCAGTCATAAGAAACGACATGGACGACCGAGTTTATAAAACAGCCAGAGAAAAATATAACGCCGTTATAGAGGAAATTGAAGCAATGCGAAATTCTGGTCGCCCATGCTTGGTTGGTACAACATCTGTAGAAATATCAGAACTGTTAAGCAAGATGTTGCAGATGCGCCACATTCCTCACAATGTGTTGAACGCAAAGCTTCA
This sequence comes from Prevotella sp. CAG:255, assembly GCF_000431195.1. Classification (NCBI taxonomy): domain Bacteria; kingdom Pseudomonadati; phylum Bacteroidota; class Bacteroidia; order Bacteroidales; family Prevotellaceae; genus Prevotella; species Prevotella sp. CAG:255. The sequence continues at coordinate 41,752 of NZ_HF986815.1, forward strand.
TCAACGAGAAGCTAATATCGTAGCAGAAGCAGGACGTAGTACATTAGGAAAGGTCACTGTTACAGATTCTGACGGAAATCAACATGTTGAAGAAAGATTACTTGGAGCCGTTACTATCGCAACGAATATGGCTGGACGTGGTACCGATATTAAGTTGTCTCCAGAAGTAAAGGCTGCTGGAGGTTTGGCTATCATTGGTACAGAACGTCACGAAAGCCGACGCGTTGACCGACAGCTTCGTGGACGTGCAGGTCGTCAGGGAGACCCGGGTAGCTCAGTATTCTACGTAAGCCTTGAGGATAAGCTTATGCGATTATTTGCAAGTGAAAGAATCGCACGAGTTATGGACCGCCTCGGATTTAAAGATGGAGAGCGTATTGAAAGTCCGATGATTACCAAAAATATCGAAAGAGCACAAAAGAAAGTTGAAGAGAACAACTTCGGTATTCGTAAACGTCTGCTTGAATACGACGATGTCATGAACAAACAAAGAACTGTCGTATATGAGAAGCGTCGCCATGCACTCATGGGTGAAAGAATCGGAATGGATATTACGAACATCATCTGGGATCGCGTTGTAAACATCATTGAAAAGAACGATTATGAAGGCTGCAAAGATGAGTTCCTCAAAATACTATCAATGGAATGTCCGTTTACTGTGGAGGAATTCACCAACGATAGCCATGACAATTTGGCAGAAAGAGCATTCCAAATAGCAATGGCAGACTTCAAACGTAAAACTGAGCGCATTCAAAGCGTAGGATGGCCTGTCATTAAGGATGTTTACGAAAACCAAGGTGACAGATATGAACGTATAATGGTTCCTATTACTGACGGTAAACGAATTTTCAATATTCCATGTAACTTAAAGGAAGCATACGATACTGAATGCAAGAGTGTCGTAAAACAATTCGAGAAAACTATCCTGTTACATATTATTGATGATTGCTGGAAAGAGAACCTACGCGCGTTGGACGAATTGAAACATAGCGTACAAAATGCTTCATATGAACAAAAAGATCCGCTGGTTATCTTCAAATTAGAGAGTGTTAAACTGTTCGATGATATGGTAGACCAAATGAATAACCGAATCGTCGGAATTCTTATGAGAGGACAAATACCAGAAATGCAACAAGAAGAGGTACACGAAGCAGCTCCAGAGCAAAGAAGTCAACGCTATACAGAACAAAAAGACGACATGACAGATCCGGCACAACAGGCAGCAGCACAACAAGATACAAGAGAAAGTGCAGAGCCTAGAAGACAGATGCCTATTCATAAAGATAAGCTGCCGGGACGAAATGATCCATGTCCATGCGGAAGCGGTAAAAAATTCAAGAACTGCCACGGCAAAGGACTCGTATAAATCTCTATAAGGTTGATTATTATAACCAAATAAAAGCAATTCACCCAAGAAGACGTTCAACAACGTAATCTTGGGTGAATTATTTTTATAAAAATATCCTATAAATCTATCTTCTTAGCCAATTCAAATCGTTATTCATACAAAAAGCATATCTGCATAAAAACTGTCCCCATAAATAATGCTGTCAATATGACATACGAATCAACATGAATCCCTTCGGACATTTTATTAGTTCTGCATATTAAGATATTGCTTAACTGCATCAGCACAACGTTCGCCGTCGATTCCTGCAGAAACTATTCCTCCTGCATATCCGGCACCTTCACCACATGGGAAAAAGCCTTGAATACGCACATGTTGCAATGTTTCCGGGTTACGCATGATTCTCACTGGCGAAGAAGTTCGTGTTTCTGTGGCAATAAGCACAGCTTCATTGGTAAGGAAACCATGACTTATCCTTCCAAAGGTTTCAAATCCTTGTTTTAGTCTTCCCGCAATTATCTTTGGCATCCAAAAATGTAAAGGACTAGAGATTAGTCCAGGTGCATAAGAACTCTTAGGCAAATCATAACTGAGTTTTGAGCGTGTAAAATCAACCATTCGCTGAGCCGGGGCTGTCTGCCTCATATTACCTTGCTGCCAACACATCTTCTCTAAATTCTCTTGAAAGCGCATCATGCACAAGGCATCACGCTCACCTTCAATATCTTCAGGATGAATTTCAACAACCATTCCGCTATTTGACCATTTAGAAGAACGATTACTCGGGCTCATACCATTTACAACAATCTGTTCCTTTCCTGTCGCAGCAGGAATTAC
>NZ_HF986815.1:43959-58540 GCF_000431195.1 Prevotella sp. CAG:255
GCAGGAATTACAAAGCCACCAGGACACATACAGAATGAATAAACGCCACGCCCATCAACCTGAGTGACAAAATTATATTCCGCTGCAGGCAGATATTTTCCACGTCCGTTCTTGTTATGATATTGGATTTGATCAATAAGTTCGGCCGGATGCTCAAGCCTCACACCAACAGCAAGTCCCTTGGCTTCAATTTCTATTCCAGACTTATATAGATACTCATAAATGTCCCTTGATGAATGTCCTGTAGCCAAAATCACGGGTCCTTTAAAGACCAATTCATTACCACTTTTAAGATCTACAGCCTCGACACCCAATGCCTTATCATTTTCAACAATGATTCCTGTTGCCTTTGTTTGAAAATGAACTTCTCCACCACACTTTAATATTGTATTTCGCATATTTTCTATAACACGCGGAAGTTTGTCTGTTCCTATATGCGGATGAGCATCGGCTAAAATTGCAAGAGGAGCTCCATGCTGACAAAAGACATTTAATATTTTACTTATATTACCCCTCTTCTTACTTCTTGTATATAGCTTTCCATCAGAATAAGCGCCGGCGCCACCTTCACCAAAACAATAATTGCTTTCATTATCAACCTTATGAGTTCGTGAAATGGCAGCAAGGTCTTTTTTACGTTCATGAACATCTTTACCACGTTCTATAACAATAGGACGCAATCCATGTTCTATAAGACGCAAAGAAGCGAAAAGCCCACCAGGACCTTCTCCTACAACAACAACTGAAGGAGCTGAAGAAACATCTTTATACTCTACATGCTCAAAAACATCATCCTCAGGCTCTTCGTTAATATAAACTCTTACTTTCAAATTAATAAAGATAGTACGCTGACGGGCATCAATACTACGTTTAAGCACTCTGACATGCTTTATTGTCCTCGCATCAATAGCCTTTTCACGTGATATATATTCTTTTATTGTTGCTTCATTGAAAGCCTGTTGAGGCAGCACACGTAATTGATATTCACTTATCATATTCAAAATATTATTTCAAAAATTTATTCATAAAGTCAAGAACACTCTTCTGTTCTTCTATGCCACATGAGTGGGTTATATCCCTTAACTCTGTCACCAGTCTGTCTCCGGCCTTCTGCCTATTCCACACATCATGCATAATTGCATAAGCCTTTTTGACTCCAGGTACAGGAAATAGCTTATCGTTCAATCCGTTAATAAAAAGCATAGGTTTAGGACAAGCTATACTAGCAATATGAGGATAATCAAGATACTGCCGTAATGAAGGAATACAGTTAGCAAATCCTCCATTTTCCTTACGTCCGTACTTCCATGTCATCTGCACATCGGTTGTCACCATCCAACAAACAGATGCACATGCGGCAATTTTTTCAGACAAAGCCGCAAGCATCCACGCTCTGTAAGCTCCCATAGAAAATCCAATACACCCTATTCTGTCTGAATCAACCACATTGAGACTTGCAAGAAAATCCGTTGATGCGATATCATCATATGTCATAAATGCGCATAGATTTCTTCCGTACATCATCATATTACCTGCAATAATATCATATTTTTTTCGGTCAACACCTTCCGCTCTACCGCGTTCTCCCCATAAAGGGGCATCAGTAGAAAACACGACATAGCCATTTTTTGCCAGATAATCGCCAAAGAATTGTCCGCCGTATAACTTATCACACCACTGACGTGCATCTGCAATAACAGATGAATCTTCATCAAACGGCATTATCATCTTTTCTTTGCCAATAAACAAATGCGCCCCATGATCATGCAAAAGATTTATAGCAGGAAACGGCCCTTTACCATCAGGAATCAACAAATAAGCTTTCACACGATAATAATCAGAAAGATTAAATTCAATCTTACGGGCAACATATCCATCTCTATGCTCTTCTGAAAGTATCTTTATATCATAACTTTTTGCTGCCGTTGGCGGTGTCATCATACATTCAAACACCTTTTTACGTGCTGTATCTTTCCATTTACCAAAATCTGTTTCATTACAATTGCCCCATGCCAGTGGATACTTCAAGTCTGCAAGTAATTTATCAGCGTATACTGGAAAATCCTTATAAAATTCATAAGACTTTCTCTTCTGACCGTTTACATTCACAAAAGATACAGCCAAAACGAGGACAAGCAGCAACGTCCGTTTATATATAACCTGTAACATAATATTCCAATTTTGTGCAAAAATAGCAATTTATTATGTAAAATAATTGCCACAAACAAGAAATCTTGCTAAATTTGTGACCAATTTAACAGAGCGTAAACCCTATTTGTCAGAGGGGCTCAACTAAATAAAAGAGATAAAATGAAAGTATTAAAGTTTGGAGGAACGTCCGTAGGTTCCGTTAAAAGCATTATGTGCTTAAAGAGGATTGTTGAAAAAGAAGCTAAAAAACAATCAGTAATAATTGTTGTCAGTGCATTGGGAGGCATCACGGACAAGCTTTTGTCTACTGCTCAAATGGCACTGAATGGAGATGAATCATATAAGAGAGAATTTGATGCCATGGTGAACCGCCATCATCAGATGATTGACACTATAATAACAGACACAACCAAGCGTGAGAATCTTTTTAATACCGTAGATGCTCTTTTTGAACAATTAAAGAGTATCTATTATGGCGTATATCTGATACACGACCTCAGTGAAAAGACACAAAACGCAATTGTAAGTTACGGTGAACGGCTTAGTTCAAACATTGTAGCAACACTGATAAAAAACGCATGCTGGTTTGATGCACGCGACTTTATCAAAACTGAACATAAGAAGAATGGTAAACACATTCTTGACAGTGAGCTGACAAACTCTTTAGTATGCGAAACATTCAAGGATTTGCCACGAATATCTGTTGTACCAGGCTTCATAAGTAAAGACAAGAATACCGACGAAACAACCAACCTAGGAAGAGGCGGAAGTGACTACACCGCGGCAATCATTGCTGCGGCATTAGATGCTGAGGTACTTGAGATTTGGACTGATGTTGATGGTTTCATGACAGCAGACCCTCGCATAATACAAACTGCATATACCATAAATGAGCTCAGCTATATTGAAGCAATGGAGTTATGCAACTTCGGAGCAAAAGTAATTTATCCTCCGACGATTTATCCGGTATGCATAAAGAACATACCAATAAGGGTAAAGAACACTTTCAATCCGAAAAATCCTGGCACCATAATAAAAAAAGAAATAAACAATGATACTAAAGCCATAAAAGGTATTTCAAGCATCAGTGGTACGGCATTAATTACCGTCACCGGTTTATCTATGGTCGGCGTAATCGGTGTAAACCGAAGAATATTCACTGCATTGGCAAATAATGGCATATCTGTATTTATGGTAAGCCAGGCTTCATCTGAAAATTCAACCTCTATCGGTATGAAAGAGTCTGACTCTGAAGCTGCGGTAAACGTACTTAACGAAGAATTTGCCAAAGAGATTGAAACAGGAGCCATGTTCCCGATGCGTGCAGAGAAAGGACTTGCAACAATTGCCGTTGTCGGTGAAAACATGAAACATGTTCCCGGCATAGCAGGCAAGCTGTTTGGAACACTTGGACGAAGCGGTATAAGCGTCATCGCATGTGCCCAGGGCGCATCTGAGACAAACATTTCGTTCGTTATCAACGGCATGTATCTACGCAAATCACTCAATGTTCTCCATGATTCGTTCTTCCTTTCTGAATACAACGTACTTAACCTTTTTATATGCGGTGTTGGCACAGTTGGCAGCAAACTTATAGAACAAATACGCTCACAACATGATGAACTGAAACAAAACAGGCGCCTGCAATTAAATGTTGTCGGCATCGCAAGCAGCCACAATGCAATATTCGACCGCGAAGGCATTGACCTCGACACATATAAAGAACAGCTTGTACAATCAGAGATTACCGACACCGAGACACTACGCAGAGAGGTTATTGGCATGAATATATTTAACAGCGTATTCGTAGACTGTACTGCCAGCAAAGATGTGTCAGCTTTATATCAGGATTTTCTTGAGCACAACATCTCTGTTATTGCAGCAAACAAGATAGCAGCCTCATCTGATTATGAAAGTTATATAAGACTTAAACAGACAGCCCTTGCCAAAGGTGTTAAATTCAGATTTGAGACAAATGTGGGAGCAGGGCTTCCTATCATCGGAACAATAAACGACCTGCGCAACTCTGGTGACAAAATTCTGAAAATAGAAGCCGTATTAAGCGGAACGCTAAACTTCATATTCAACGAACTGTCTGAAAATGTTCCGTTCTCAGAAGCTGTCAGACGTGCAAAAGAACAAGGCTATAGCGAACCAGACCCCAGAATAGACTTAAGCGGAATAGATGTCATACGCAAACTCATCATCCTGACACGAGAAGCAGGATATAAAGCCGAGCAGGATAATGTTGAGAAAAAACTCTTCATTCCAGAATCATTCTTTAATGGTTCATTGGACGATTTTTGGAAAAACCTGCCTATGCTTGATGATGAGTTCGAACAGAAACGCAAACAACTTGAAGCCCAGAACAAAAGATGGCGCTTTGTTGCAAAAATGGAAATGGGGCATACTAGCGTAGAACTCACAACAGTAGAAAAAGGACATCCTTTCTATAATCTTGAAGGGTCTAACAACATTGTGATGCTAACTACTGAACGCTATAAAGAATACCCGATGTTAATACAGGGCTACGGCGCAGGAGCAAGTGTAACAGCAGCCGGTGTGTTTGCTAACATAATGAGCATAGCAAACATTTAGTCCATAAAAGGAGGGGCTACATGAAACATATCATCATTTTAGGCGACGGAATGGCAGATCATCCCGTCGCCAGACTTGGAGGCAAAACCCTTCTTCAATATGCCGACAAGCCTTATATGGATATGCTCGCATGCAAAGGGCGTACAGGTAGACTAATAACTATTCCTGACGGATTTCTTCCGGGCAGCGAAGTTGCCAACACTGCCATCCTAGGCTATGACCTTAATCGAGTCTATGAAGGCAGAGGACCACTAGAAGCAGCAAGCATCGGATACGACATGAGACCTGATGATTTTGCCATGAGGTGCAACATAATAACGCTTGAAAATGGTGTTATCAGAAATCATAACGGAGGTCATCTGAATACTGCAGAAGGAGAAATACTTATAAAGTATCTGAACGAACATCTCGGCAATGAGCAAATCGAATTCATTACCGGAATACAATATCGCCACCTGCTCATAATACGCGGAGGCAACAAACACATAATTTGTGCTCCACCACACGACTATCCGAACGAACAATGGAAAGGGCTTTTGGTAAAAGCAGAACCCGGATGGGAAGAAAAGCGTGACGGCAACAGAATGACAGGTAATGAAACTGCCAAGCTCATAAACAGCCTGATTGTAAAATCTCAAGAACTTTTAGAAAGACATCCTATCAATAAAGAAAGACGCATAAGCGGAAAAGACGCAGCCAACAGCATATGGCCATGGGGAGGAGGCTACCGCCCAGACATGGAAAAATTATGCTATATGTACCCTAAAATCAAGAATGGCTCGGTTATATCGGCCGTTGACCTGATTCGTGGCATAGGATTTTATGCGGGATTGAAAATAATAAAAGTAGAAGGAGCCACAGGACTTGCGGATACAAACTATGAAGGCAAGGCTGAAGCTGCGATAAAGGCGCTAAAGACGGATGACTTTGTTTTTCTGCATCTTGAAGCAAGCGACGAGGCAGGACACGACGGGGACCTCGAACTGAAACTTAAAACCATAGAGAATCTCGACAGCAAAATCATCAAACCTATTTATGAAGAAATAAAGACATGGAAAGATGCTCCTGTGCGCATGGCTATATTGCCAGACCACCCCACTCCGGTAGAAGTGCGCACTCACGTAAAAGAGCCCGTTCCGTTCATAATCTGGCATGACGGAATAACACCCGACAACGTAAAGACTTACGACGAAATGAGCTGTGCAGATGGAGGATACGGACTGCTAAGACTCAACGAGTTTATGAAAACATTCATGAAAGACTGAAAACAAACCAAAGGAAGCTGCGATATGAGATATTATAGTACAAACAAAAAATCGGAATGTGTTTCACTACGCGATGCGGTGGTAAACGGATTGGCTGAAGACCGTGGACTATACATGCCGGAAAAAATCAACAAGTTGCCTGAAGAGTTTTTCAAGGACATCGACAAAATGTCGTTTCAGGAAATATCGTATGAAGTGGCCAAAGCATTCTTTGGCGATGATGTAGAGACTGACGCATTGAAAAAGATTGTCTATGACACCCTGTCGTTCGATTGTCCTGTAAAAAATATATGCAACAAAATATGGACCTTGGAACTTTTTCATGGCCCTACCCTTGCATTTAAGGATATTGGGGCACGATTCATGGCACGCCTGCTTGAATATTTCATCAGGCAAGAATCTCAACAGATAGTAAATGTACTGGTTGCCACAAGCGGCGACACTGGTTCGGCCGTGGCAAACGGTTTCCTGGGGGTTGACGGCATTCATGTTTATGTGCTGTATCCCAAAGGCAAGGTAAGCATAATACAGGAGAGCCAATTTACAACTCTCGGAAACAACATAACAGCCATTGAGATTGACGGAGTGTTTGATGATTGTCAAAACCTTGTAAAGAACGCCTTTATGGACAAAGAGCTAAACAATAGCATGAAACTGACATCTGCCAACTCTATAAATGTGGCGAGATTCCTTCCGCAGGCATTCTACTACTTTAATGCCTACGCAAGAATGAAAGCCAACGGACTGACTGACAATCTTGTTGTATGTGTACCTAGCGGAAACTTCGGAAACATAACAGCCGGACTATTTGCCAAAGAAATGGGTCTGCCAATATGCCGTTTTATAGCAGCAAACAATGCCAACGATATATTCTTTAACTATCTGAAGACTGGCATTTATGAGCCGAAACCTAGCATACAGACCATTGCAAACGCAATGGATGTAGGCAATCCTAGTAACTTTGCGCGTATATATGACTTATATGAAGGCTCGCATGAAAGAATTGCATCAATGATAAGCGGAGCTACATACACAGACGAAAAAATAAGCAACGCAGTCAAACAGTGTTACAATGAAAACGGCTATATACTTGATCCGCACGGAGCCTGTGGCTATCAGGCGCTAAAAGATCTACTTAACACTAATGAAACAGGGATTTTCTGTGAAACGGCGCATCCTGCAAAATTTAAGGACACAATAGAAAAAATCATCGGAACAGAAATTAAGATACCGCAACGGCTGGCAGACTTCATGAAAGGTAAAAAACAGACCGTAAATATGTCTAATGACTTCAATAGATTTAAAACGTTCTTGCTGGAGCAGCAATAGAGCAATAATCTGTAGCGCTCATAAACACATAATGGATAAAATATGCATCATAAATAATGGTCTAAGTCTGTTTAACTTTTGGCTTAGGCTTTTATTTTAAGATAAAAAAGTTTATATATTCGACACATAACGCAACATCATAATCAAAACAGGCACTTAAATTAAAAGTGAAAGCCATCTTACACGTATACAATCTACTTTACATTTTTAACAATCTTAAATTTGAAAAATCTGTAAAAAATCGAGACCGGAGTTTTCTTTAATCTAGAAATCAGTTCTAAATTTACGTTAATAATATAAGTATATTCCGCCACGAATAATAACACAAATTCACATTTGGGAGCCTTTAATACGTCCAAAAGCACTATTCTATATTGTAAAACCATTGGTTTTGCTGCTTAAAAGCAATGTGTTTATCTTTAAAAATCTATGGTTTTACATTCTAAAAAGCCACATTTTGCATAAACAATATGATAAGCCCATATGCACTGTTACCCTAATCACCTATAAATCAAGCATATACACAAATTATAATATTTGAGCAAAATTTGCAGCAAAACATAAGAATGAAAATAAAGCACCTGCTCTCAATGCGTCAAAAACAAATAGTTTTCTATTTGAATGGTAGAAAATATTTACAAAAAACAATTTAGAAATGGTGTCAAGATAATATTTCTACCAACATAAAGAACTAAAAAGCCACTCAAAACAAACAATAATCAATGTATGAAAAGTACCGAGAAAAAATAAGGCGAACAGTTGCATATAGACAAACTGCACGCCTTATTTCACATAACTGACATATTCAACAACAAATTTGCCAGCTTTAATATGTCGGCCAATTCTTAAATCTGCTCACATTCTTTAAGCCATAATGCAGACGAAGCATCACTCGGCATACGCCAGTCGCCGCGCGGACTAAGACTGACGCTGCCGACTTTAGGTCCGTCAGGCAGACAAGAACGCTTAAACTGCTGATTGAAGAAACGGCGCAAAAATATTGTAAGCCATTTCTTTATCGTTTCATCATCATAGAAAGGAGCTTCAGGATTACTTCCGTCGAAAGCTTTACGTGCAAGCATAAAAATCTTTGACGGACGATAACCAAAACGTATTATATGATATAAGAAGAAATCATGAAGTTCATAAGGCCCTACAAGATCCTCCGTCTTCTGTGTTATGTTGCCGGCCTCATCGGCCGGTATAAGCTCTGGACTTATAGGAGTGTCAATTATATCCAAAAGTATGCTTCGTGTTTCATCGCTGTCTTCACTCATAGCAACAAACTTGACAAGATATTTTATCAACGTTTTTGGAACTCCGGCATTCACTCCATACATGCTCATATGGTCACCATTATATGTAGCCCAGCCTAAGGCAAGCTCAGAAAGGTCGCCTGTACCTATAACCAAAGCACCTAGCTGATTGCTGAGATCCATAAGAATCTGAGTGCGCTCACGCGCCTGACTGTTCTCATAAGTAACATCATGCACGTTAATGTCATGACCAATGTCATTGAAATGTTGTTTTACGGCATCGGCAATACTGATTTCACGCAATGTGATGCCAAGACTTTTCATCAGATTTACTGCATTGTTATATGTGCGGTCTGTTGTTCCAAAGCCAGGCATAGTTACGCCTACAATACCCTTGCGCGACAATTGCAGCTTGTCAAATGTTCTTACACATACAAGCAAAGCCAATGTACTGTCGAGACCTCCGCTAATACCAACAACAACAGTCTTGCATCCTGTATGAACAAGACGTTTGGCTAATCCGGCCACTTGTATTGAGAATATCTCATCACAGCTTTTTTCCATGTCGTCAGTCTTCGGAATAAACGGATGAGGATCAACATCACGTATAAGTTCAAAGTCACGCGGCATCACAGTATGAGCATTTACGATACGCGAATCATGTCCACGCTGGGCATTTATATAAGTGCTGTTGGTACGACGTTCGTTACGAATTTTCTCTACATCTATCTGAGTAATTATCAGCTGAGGATCAAGAGCAAAACGTTCACTTTCAGCAAGAAGCAGACCATTTTCATAAGCAATGGCATTTCCTCCGTAGACCACATCCTGAGTGCTTTCGCCAAATCCACAACCACTGTAAACATAGCCAGAAATCATACGTGCACTCTGCTGAGCCAACAGTCCCTTAAGATAGTCGTGCTTACCGATAAGCTCATCACTGGCTGAAAGATTGAATATGATGTCTGCACCAGAGAGCGCAAGATTACAGCTAGGAGGCACCGGAGCCCACACATCTTCACATATCTCCACGCCAAACATGGCTCCGTCGCATGTCCGGAACAGTGTCGGCTGAGGCGTAACTACAATCTTATTGCCTGCAAAACGAATTTCAGAAGGCTGCAAATCTTGTGACGAAGCAAACCAACGTTTCTCATAAAACTCACTATAATTAGGAAGATATGTCTTCGGAACAAGCCCAAGCAAATCGCCTTTTTGTATCACTGCTGCACAATTCAACAGCAAATCGCCAACAACTACAGGCACACCTACAATACTGATTATATCCAGCTTACGGGTGAAATCGAGCAACATGAGAACAGAAGTTTCTGCCTGCTCTAAAAGAAGTGTCTGTTTAAACAGATCCTGGCAAGTGTAACCGGTAATACAAAGTTCCGGAAAAACAATCACCTCAACACCCTTTCCTTCTGCCATGGCTATAAGACTCTCAATCTGCTGCACGTTATATGAGCAGTCGGCTACTTTAACCGAAGGTATGGCTGCCGCCACTTTGATAAATCCGTTTTGCATGTAAATCCTTTTTTGTATTATTACTTTATAGTGACCTGAGTAGCTCCATAGCCATACTCCTGAAACGAAGCATCTTGATAAGAGCAATTCTTGTAACGGTAGTTGAGTTCGTGAATCACCGCATGACGCAACACTCCTTCACCCTTTCCATGTATAAAAACTATCTTGACACCATGTTTGCCCATATAGCTGTCCATGGTCTTTCTGAATACATCAAGTTGATAGTTAAGTATATCTGCAGCAGACATTCCTGCAGTTGTATCAAGAAGCTCGTTAGCATGTAAGTCAACAACAACCGGTTCGTCTTTTGACTTCTTGCGCGCATTCTGAACAACAGCTCTCGGTTTGTTGTCATCTGACGCCTTGCGAGCCATCTCCATTTTAAGTTTTTTTGCGTCAACTACAAGTGGACGTACCGGCTTGTCGTTCTCAATCAAAGTATAAATTAATGCAGACTGCTCAAAGAAGTCATTCTCCTGGAATGTATGCAATTTATAAAATTTTACAGTATCTATACGAAGCTGAGCATCAACAGCAGGTTTAAGCAGGAATCCTTTGTCTTTCTTATATGCCACAAACTGTACGGCAACACGCTCAAGTTCATTCAACACTTCACGTCCGAATTCTTCTATAAACAACTTTGTGTTAGGTTCAACAGTTCCTTTAGAACGTAAATTCCAACTTGTACCTTCAACGGTAAGGTAAGTAAAATCAATATAATAATTGCTATCGTTAATCAAATAAACCTCAAACTTTGTGTTAGTTATCTCTTTTATGTCAACCGGCACAAAGCCAAGATAAACAGACAACGCATCTCCACCTTTTCGCTCTTCAGGCTGTGCTGTGAAAGTTACAGGTCTGTCGGCGGGATCATAATCTTCGTCTTCATCCTTAACCGTACTGACATTCTGAACATCATGCTTTATATTATAGTCGTCATTGTCTATCACAACAACGTCAGTTATACTTGTTGGTATCTGAAAACCGTCTTCGTCCTCTACAAGAACAATATTCTTACCCTGAAAGCCGGCAACAACACCGCCTCCAACTTCACTCAAGAATCTTACTTTATCTCCTATTTTCATCGTTAATCGTTTTTATTATGTTAAGGAATCAACAAAGAACTGTCACCATAACTCAAGAACCTGAAATCATGGCTCAAGGCATAATCATATATAGTTTTCCATTCGCCATGAACAAAAGCACTGACAAGCAAAAGTAAAGTACTTTGAGGCTGATGGAAATTGGTGACCAACATTTTTACAATCTTATACTCATAACCCGGAGCAATAATTATCTGTGTGCTTCCATGGAAAGAATTCTGTCCGTTACGGTCAAGATAGTCTACTATATTTTGTAAGGCCTCAACAGGCGACAAGTCTGTCTGTGTTTCATAAGGCTCCCACTGATCTATATGTAACTGTTCTTCTTTCAAATCCGGATTTTTGCTCAAACGCACACCTACATAATAAAGACTTTCAAGAGTTCTTACGCTTGTCGTACCAACAGCCACAGCACATGCATTGTGCTCTATTAGCTTCTTTAATGTTGATTTAAGCACGCAGATATATTCGGTATGCATGTTATGTCCAGCTATCTCTTCACTCTTTACAGGTTTAAACGTTCCGGCTCCAACATGAAGAGTAAGTTCTTCACGCTCAATACGTTTATCATCAATTGCCTTAAGTACATCTTCAGTAAAATGCAGACCGGCAGTTGGGGCTGCAACACTGCCCTTAATCTTTGAATACACCGTCTGATAAGTAACCTTGTCGCTCTCTTGAGTATCACGCTTAAGATATGGCGGTATTGGCAGTTCACCTACATTTTCAAGAATATCCGCAAATGTTATATCCTTATTATCCCACGCAAAGTCGATCCAATGACTTGTCCCATGTTCCTGACGATAAGTTGCAGTAAGCGTTACTTGTGTTCCTTTTATATCAAAGACACGCTTAAGCGCCCCTTCTTTCCATTTCTTAAGATTACCGACAAGACAAAGCCAAGAACATGAGCCATTTGTCTGAAACATCTGCTCATAGTCAGCAGGTTCAGCCGGTTCTAGTAAAAAAACTTCAATAATGGCTCCTGTTTCCTTTCTGAAATGTATTCGAGCCTTGATAACTCGTGTGTTATTAAATATCATCAGCGAGCCTTTAGGCAAATAATCTGTTATATTATAAAAGACATCTTCAGAAACTTTACCTTTGTCGTATATTAAAAGTTTGCTATGGTCACGCTGGGCAACAGGAAATTTTGCTATACGTGATTCTGGCAAATCATAATTAAAATCCTTAATTCTAATATGTTTTGTATCCATCTTTTTGTGAAAATCTAAAATATCAATGCTCTTATTATGGAATAAACCAATGTTAAAACTAAAACTAACACAACAATGTTGATATCAACATAGTTGTATCCGGTTGAAGAATATTGTGTGGAAATATAATTAAACCCGGGATGCATACGTAGATATGCTTTAATATATAAGAAGTAAACAATCATTCCAACGATTGCTCCCCATGTAAGACCTACAATTATATCTCCAGGATAATGAAGTCCCAAGTACATTCTCGTCCAACAATTTACCAAAGACCACAATATAATTGCCACAGTAAATGTTCTATTACGTATAAGCAATGAGAAAAACATTGCTATACAGAATGTATTTGAAGCATGGGCCGAGAAGAAACCATACTGAGTATCACGCATCCCATTAACTATGTCAATTGTATATTTTACGAAAGGATCCCATGATGGCCTGTAACGTGCAACGAAAGGCTTAACAATAAAATCCGTAAGACCGTCTGACAATATTATACACAAAATAACGCTCCCGACAATAAGCATTATCTGCTTCATCGTCTCATTATTCTTTATCACAACATATAATAAAGAGAGATAAAGCGGTATCCATGTCAATCCTGACGTAAGGATTACAGCCAGATTGTCAAGAAACAATGATTCGCTTCCATTAAAAAAGGAAAGAATTTCGCGGTCTATCTCTATTAATGTCTGCATTTAATCAATTAATAACTTTATTTGTCTTATATTCGTTCTATTTGTGAATTCAAAATCCACCCTTCACGTCCATCTTCAAGTTCAACCTGCTTCCAGTCCTTCATGGTGTCATCTATTATCTCAACACGGCTGCCTTCATGGACTATGACCGTTGCCTCACTGTTTGCCACAGGGGTCTTACGCAAGCCAGCTGATGGCGATATCACGATTGCTCCGGTTCTATTTGTCAATATCTGCTTTTGCTCATAAGCAAAAATATTACTGAAAACAAAAACCAAAACAAATACGACAGCACTATAAAAACCAACTTTACGCAACACCAGTTTAGGAGCAAACAAATAAATCAAAACAGAAATTAATGCAACAACAATGCAAACAATAGCAATACTTGCCCATTGGTCAACGCTTGCAAGATTAACCAACGACTTGTACCATGTCACAAAAAACATCTCCGACTTCGGCGTAATCTTATCAATCGTCTTTGAACGTGCCATCTGAAGATTGAAACGTATATCAGCATCTCCCGGAGCCAACAGCAAAGCGCGTTCATAATTCAAGACTGCTCGAGTTATATTGTCTGTACGATAATACGAATTGCCCAAATTATAATACAACTCAACGCTAGGCCCTTTCTTCAGAAGTTCCTCATAATCTTTAATTGCCTGCTGATAATGGCCTTTTTTATACTCATCATCAGCATTCTTCTTTGTTACAGCACCAACTGATGCACAGATACAAAATAGCACAAGAAATACCAGAAACCTTTTTGAACTATTTTTCTTTGAGCCACTCAATGTATTTTCTATTTTTATTATTGCTGACATTGCTGTTTCAAAAGTCTGATTCATATTACCTTTTATATCTCCTGGCGCATAACGATTATATTCACATTCGTCAATAGCATGGATAAACATCGAAATTGTATTCTCATCGATGTCTTTAGACATAAGATTCTCTGAAATATTGTCTTTTGAAAGCCTTTCTACAGGAATATTCAATTTTGCACTTACATATCCCCACAAAGTTCTCAAAACTTCATCATAGAATTTCTCATGTTCATTTGCAGCCATCAACTGGCTTGCATACTTTAAGCGTTTTGTTGCGATACGATTTGCTTTTTTCTTCCTTAAATCTGTAATATTTGCATTGTTTATAGCACGCTTGCGGAAAAGAATCAATACTCCGGCAAACATGGCAAACAACACTGACAATATCGCCCAATAAGATGTTGACCCATAAAATATATCTGTCAAATCTTGAATTTCCACATCACCTTCCTTGATTGGATGTATGTCCTGGTTTTTGAGGTCACTGTAATCCGCAGAAAGTCCTGCGCTGCCGTCACCTTTAGCAACATCAAGTTTAAATGACTGTGTTTTAATCGTCTTATATGAGTTGGTAGACACATCATAATAAGTAAATTCTACAGCA
>NZ_HF986815.1:58562-102734 GCF_000431195.1 Prevotella sp. CAG:255
AAAAAAATTCTACAGCAGGAATCTCATATTTACCTTGATTACGAGGAACCGCCAAGAAATCATATATCATGTTGCCTTCTACTCCATTTGAAGTCAACTTTGTCTTATCTGTTATCTTTGCATCATATTTATCAAAATCCTTTGGGAAATTGACAACAGGTTGCTTTATCAGCTTCAAGTTTCCAATACCGCCGACAACAACACGAATAGTCACAGGCTCATTAGCCTTTATCTCTTTCTTACTTATCTGTGCACTAATGTTAAACTTACCTACACCACCGGAAAAATTAGCCGGACGTTTTGGTAAAGGATCCACCTGTATGGTCACACCTGGTGCTTTAATTTTTTTCTTGACCTCTATATATCCAGAACCTCCATTCAGAAATGCTTCAAAAGGATCAACATTACGATTTTGCTGAATAACGGTACCAGTAAATGTAATGCTCGGAATTTCAAGCTTACCCGTCATTTGCGGATACATAACATATTGACTCCAAGTCACACACCTATAAGCTCTTCCATTTACGCGTTCTATATGATATGACTTTTGTTGTGGAAGCGGTATTTCTTGCGTGTGAAAACCTGTAAGGTCAGGCATTTTACCCTCAAGTTCAGTCAAATCAACTAATGTATAAACCTTATATGTAAGCAGGACTGGCTCTTGCTCATGTACACGTCGCTTGTTTGCACTTACTTTTATAAACAAATCTCCACCTTGAATAGGCGTGCCGGCTTCTCTCAAACGAGGTTGATTATCAGAATCATCATGCATGCGTGGCGAGCCATTACCACTTTGACTTGCCCCTGAAACAGTGATCTTCACTGCTTTAGATGCTAACTTTCTTCCGTTAGCAACGACATGTGCAGGAGATATTGTGAAAGTACCATTCTTTGAAGCGCACAATATAAAAGTATAAGTAACAGATGAAGTACTGCTTGTATGACCGTTTATCATCTGAAAACTTGATTGAGAAGATGTGTATGGACCAGTTATAACTTCCAAAGCCTCAGGCACACTTCCCAAACGAAAATCACTAACATTCTGGGTACTAACTGTATATGTCAACCTAAAATTTTCGCCTGCAGAAACACGTGAAGGTGCATTAACTATAAGTTTCTGTGCATTTGATACAATTACACAGAATAAACATAGCTGTAATATCAATAAATATCTTTTCATAAATACAAACTTCTAATTTATCATTATTACCAGTTTTTCTGCAAGCGACGAGAACTTGGCTTCTGTAAAGCCTTCTTCATTCGCTGCTGTGTTGCCTTCTCACTCTGCATTGCAGCATTAAGCAGCTGCTCTGCATTATCCTTACTCATCTGCTCCTCTTTAGGCTTTGCCTGATTGTCCTGACCTTTATTTTTATCTTTTTCTTTATCGTTCTGCTTATCCTTGCCGTCTTGCTTATTTTTATTATCCTTTTCTTGCTTCTTGTTCTGATTGTTCTTATTGCCCTGTTTCTTCTGCAATCTTTTACAAAGAGCTAAATTATAGCGTGTTTCATTGTCTTTCGGATTATTTCGCAAAGACTGTTCGTAAGCTTTGATTGCCTCACCATACATTCTATGATTTTGACAGATTACTCCTATATTATGATATACAAGAGCCAATCTTTGCTTATTTTTTTCTATTTTTGCCGCATTAAGATATTGCACTACAGCAGCAGAGTCTTTACTCTGCATCATAAGAGCACATCCCAAATTATAAATAGCCTGTGAATTGGCTGGATTTTTAGAAATAGCTTTTCTATACATTACTTCCGCCTTGTCATAAGCCTTTTTGTGATACAAGCGATTTCCATCACGCACAAACTGACGATCTGTCTGTGCTATTGAATCTATGGATATCCCCAGTAATATAATTAATAAAAGATGTTTTATCATATTAACTTATTGCAGATTTTATCTATTGTTTATTTAAACAGCTTTATCTTCTTGAAAAAAGGGTTCTTGCGCTCAAGAATCAACATTTCTATAATCAGAAGAATAAGCACCAATATTCCTACGGCCTGAAACTGTTCATCATATTCACTATAAACGACACTAGAAATATCACCCTTCTGAAGTTTCGTTAATTCATCATTAAGCTGGCGCTGTGCAAGACTTGTATTATCAACATGTATGTATGCGCCTCCACCAGCTTGAGCAACCTGCTTACACATTTCTTCATTAAGAACAGATATCACCTCCTGACCTGAATTATCTTTCATATAACCGCCATTACCGTCTGGCACTGGTGAACCTTTTGTTGAACCAACTCCAAGGACAAAAACCCTAATGCCATTCTTACGTGCCTTTTCTGCTGCCTCAATAGCTCCTCCTTCGTGATCTTCACCATCAGTTATAATCAATATTGCACGTCCGACCTTATCTTGCTGGGTAAAACTTTTTGAGCTCAACTCTATAGCTCCAGCCAAATCTGTACCCTGAGTTGCTATCAATGAGGGATCTGTATTCTGTAAAAACATCTTTGCAGACACATAATCACTTGTAATAGGTAATTGAATAAAAGCGTCACCTGCAAAAACAACAAGCCCAACTTTATCATTTGTAAAATTGTCAACCATGTTTTCTACAAGCATCTTACTCTTATCCAATCTTGACGGAACAACATCTTCAGCTCTCATTGAGTTACTAATATCCAATGAGATTATAACTTCTATACCTTTACGTTTTTCTTGACTTATCTTTGTTCCCATCTGCGGACGTGCCAACATAACTATCAACAACGCCAAAGCCGCTATCATCAGCCAGAATTTCAACGACTTACGGGATGACGAAACGTCAGGCATGAGCTGCTTTAGTAAGGACAAATCACCAAACTTTTTCAGCTTAAGCTTACGTTTACGCATCTCCAGCAATCGTATTACGATAATAACCGGAATAATTATAAGCAAATATAGAAAGGCAGGATTTTCAAATCTGAACATAACCTTATATTTAATTTATTATGGAATACGACGAAAGACTGTCAATCTCAACAGTATTTCCAAGAAAAATACGATTAAAGCAGCCAATGCAAATGGCTGATATACATCATACCTTTTGGAAAACTTTTTTACGTCCATCTTTGTCTTTTCCAACTTATCAATATCCTTATATATCTTTTTCAATTCAGCTGTATTTGTTGCACGATAAAATTGTCCGTCTGCAGTAGAAGCTATCTCGCTTAAGGTTTTCACATCAACATCTGCCCTCATATTGACATACTGAATCGTACCGGCAACCTGCATAGGGTATGGAGCCATTGTCTTGCTTCCAATTGCTATTGTATATACACGTATTCCTAAACTCTTAGCAATATTAGCAGCTGTCAACGGAGAAATATCTCCACGATTATTACTTCCGTCTGTCAACAAAATAACAACCTTACTTTTTGTTTTACTGTCTTTTAAGCGACTTACTGCATTTGCCAAACCCATGCCTATTGCAGTACCATCCTCTATCAATCCCCTTGCAGCTATATCTGTACGCACATTCTGCAATAAATTTATCAATGACGTATGATCTGTTGTCATTGGGCATTGTGTAAATGCCTCACCGGCAAAAATGGTAAGACCTATATTATCATCAGGACGCCCAGAGATAAACTCTGATGCGACACTCTTAGCCGCTTCAATACGATTTGGCTTCAAATCTTCAGCAAGCATACTTGTGGAGACGTCCATAGCCAACATTATATCAATACCTTCTACTGTACGACTACCCCAATTACTATGAGTTTGAGGACGAGCTAAAATTACAACAACAAGCACAAAAACAATAATGCGCAATAACATAGGTAGCCACATCAAGCGCACACGCAGGCTTTTCGGAGCATACTGATATGCATGTGTATCACTCATGCGCATCGTAGGCTCACTCGTCTTTCTATGAAGCAAATACCAAATTAAATAAGGTATGAGCAACAGCAACAACAAGAAATATTCTTTATTGACAAATTCCATAATTTATAGTCTCCTATATCAACAAACTAACTTGATATATTGCAAGAGCCAAAAGCGAAATACTTACTACCACAAGAGCTATTATCGAAACCTTCAAGATGGTCCTTGAACGCATATTACGTTTATCTGTTTCTGTAAGTTTAGGTTCTATTCGCTCTACAACAGGCTGATTTTCTACCTTAGTTGTATTAATAAATTCTATTGCATTTACCAAGTTGGCGTCATTCTCATTAATAAGTGTCGAATATTTGGCAAATTTAACAAGGTCTGCCGTAACGAAAAGTTCCTTCAATTCGTCTACCATTTTCTTGTCGTTCTCGTTTTGCAGTCTTGTTATAATCTCAGAACTTGTCATCTCCATTGCATTAAATCCAAAACGCTCTTTGATGTACTTACGCAACACATCCGTAAGAAGTGTGTAGTAAGCTTTTTGATCTTCAGACATCAATCGACGATCAGACTTAATATGCTCTATCTCACTTAAAGCCTTTTGGTGAGGCAATACTTTTTTCACTATTCTCACACGCGCAATGACCGGTTTATTTTCCTTAAGGCGTGTCCACAAATAATATGCGAGCACTCCCATAAGAACAAACAACACACTAAACCAAAAAGGAGAAGCCCAATCTTCCCACTGAAACGGATTATTCTGTACATCCTTTGGCGGAAAGAACTTTTCAGGATGCAATGTATCAACAGGAACAGTCAACACCTTAAGGGCAAGACTTTTGCTCTGATATTTTTTACCATCAACGGTCACCTTCATTGGCGGAATATAATACAGATTCTCGTCAAAAGAAGTCAAAGTATAACGCTTTGTTACTTTAATAATATTATTATCCAATTGTGAAGTATCAGCCTTTGAATCAGACAACACTTCAACGCCTGGCGTTATATACTGTGAAGGCTTAAATACGGGCATTTTAATAACAGCTCCTTCCTTGGCTGTTACTGTCAATACAACATCTGTCTGTTCACCAATAAGAATCTCTATCGAATCTATTTTTGACTCGACAGACACCTGAGCATACAGGCCTAAGACACAAGCCACTAATGATATAATACAAATAATACGTTTCATTTAATCATGAATAATCAATTTAACCGCAGCACATGTTTTATTAACTACGCATGGCAAACAGTTGCATCAATGATTTTACATAATCCTGGTCAGTCGCAATAGATATATTATCTACATTGCTTTTATTAAATATAGAACTTAGTTCCTTTTGTCTATTGAGCCAATACGAATAATGAGCATCACGCAATCGTTTGTCGCTCGTATCTATATACATCTCATGTCCGGTCTCAGCATCACAAACTTTTATCAAACCTACATCAGGAAGAGACTTGGCACGTGGGTCATATACTTGCAAAGCAACTACATCATGCTTACGGTTGCATATTGTCAATGCGTTTTCAAAATCGGTGTGCGTGTAGAAGTCACTCATAATAAATGCTGTACATCTACGTTTTAACACACTTGTGAGAAACTCAACAGCCTTTTTCAAATCCGTCTTTTTACTTTCAGGATGAAAATCCAGCATCTCACGAATTATAAAAAGTATATGCTTACGACCCTTTTTCGGAGGGATATATTTTTCTATTTTATCAGAAAAGAATACAACTCCTATTTTATCGTTGTTCTGTATGGCACTGAAAGCAAGTGTTGCTGCGATTTCTGCCACCATCTCCTTTTTCGTTGTTTTCTGTGTCCCGAAATCTAAGGAGCCACTGACATCTATCAAAAGCATTACCGTAAGTTCACGCTCTTCCTCATATACTTTGACATAAGGTTTATGAAAACGCGCAGAAACATTCCAATCTATATCACGTATATCATCACCATACTGATAATCACGCACCTCACTAAAGGCCATACCACGCCCTTTAAAGGCAGAATGATATTGCCCGGCAAATATATTATTGCTGAGTCCGCGAGCCTTTATCTCGATTTTTCTAACTTTTTTGAGAATGTCCTGGGTATCCATCAAGGAACCTCCACCTTATTAATTATATCACTTATAATTTCTTCACTTGTAACATTAGTAGCCTCTGCTTCATAAGACAAACCGATTCTATGACGTAAAACATCATGGGCTATTGCTCGTACGTCTTCAGGAATAACATATCCGCGTCTCTTGATAAAAGCATATGCACGTGATGCTCTAGCCAAATTAATACTTGCACGTGGACTGCCACCGAAAATGATCAAATCCTTCAATTGTGATAGTCCGTATCTGTCAGGATATCTTGAGGCAAATACAATATCAGCAATATATTGTTCTATCTTTTCATCAATATACACCTTTTCAACGACCTTACGTGCCTCAACAATATCATCGGCAGTAATAACCGGAGTTACCTTCGGAAGCGAACCTGCAAGATTTTCTCGTATAATAAGTTTTTCCTCTTCAAGTGTAGGATAATCTATTATTACTTTAAGCATAAAACGGTCAACCTGAGCCTCTGGCAGAGGATAAGTACCTTCCTGCTCTATCGGGTTCTGTGTTGCCATTACCAAAAAAGGATTCGGCAAACTGAAAGTCGTACTTCCAATTGTTACCTGATGCTCCTGCATTGCTTCAAGTAAAGCACTCTGTACCTTTGCTGGAGCTCGGTTTATTTCATCCGCCAATACAAAGTTCGCAAATACGGGACCTTTCTTTACCTGAAATTTCTCATCTTTCTGAGAATAAATCATTGTACCGATTACATCGGCCGGCAAAAGATCGGGAGTAAACTGTATACGGCTGTATTCTGAATCGATAAGTTGAGACAATGTTTTAATAGCCAGTGTTTTAGCCAATCCAGGTACACCTTCTAACAATATATGTCCATCGCTAAGTAGTCCTATTAAAAGTGTATCAACCAAATGTTTTTGTCCTACAATAACACGGTTCATACCCGCTGTGATGTTAGCTACAAAAGAGCTTTTTTGTTCTATCAAGATATTCAACTCGCGGATATCTATAGATTCTGCCATAATTCCAAATTTTATTGTTACACTTATTTTACCCGCAAAAATACTACATTATGAATTGATGTGCGAAAATTTGGGACTAAATAATATTAAAAAAGTTTCTTATTACTTTATTATGCCTATAATATAAAGCGCTTTATCCATATCAATAGCACAAACGAGACTACTTCAATATTATTCATAATGACAATATTAAACCATATCATTACAACAAAACAGATTGATTTCTGTCTTTCCCAGAATATCCCATACGGATAAAAACTGATTCAAGACAGAAATCAATATTAACTATTCATACAAATGTAAAACTATTTACACAGATTGAGAAATGCTTCTTATCTTATAAAAACTCATATCAGCTCCCAAACTGCCAATATCGTTATTTTTGAATAAAAATACTAAGACAAGTTATCGTGACTATTACTTCTTTTTGCTCACCAATTTTGGTATTTTCAGTCGCATACCTTCCCTTATATCAGAAGTTCCATTATGAACCATTATATAGCATTCCATACCTTCACCAAGATAGAACCTTGAAATTTTGCTCAAAGTCTCGCCTTTCTTTACCGTAACCACTCTGTCTGTGCCCACAATACGATAAGCGCCGGTTCTGACTGCAGTAGCTGCATTTTTCAAATCCGCTCTTTCAACAGCAGCTGAAGATGGTTTTGTTGGCACATTCCCTTCTCTTTCAGACTTCTCTATCGTATTTTTATTTACGTTTATCGAATCCTGTAAATTCTGCTTCAACTTATTATCAGCAGATTTAACAGAATCATTATTTGCCATCGTATCGGCAACACTTGTATTGGCAGACGCAAGAGGTTGCTTTATTGTAACATATTTTATCACAGGCTTAGTATTACTTTCATTCCAATAGATACCGCCCCAAAAAGCCAAAGTTGCAACAACCAACATTAAAAAGATCCAATAATACCAGGCCATGCCTGATTTGCTGTGTATTTTTTGTACATCAGAATCATCGTGAACTTCGTCTATACGACCGGTTGCGACAAATTGTTCTATGGTTTTATTAGCAAACCTTTCAGGTTCAACATTTTCCGTCTGTCCTACTTGAATTTCTCCTTCAGGTACATTTTCAGAATCTTGTACACAATTTTGCGAACCTACTTCATCTTCATTATCACAAATAATTGACGTCCCTGCCTCCTCTTCATTTTTATCCTCAACAACTAAATCTACATGCTTTGAATCAGTAGCAATATCATCATCATTCAGACCACCTGCATTCTGCTCCGAATAATCCTTGTCGTCATTTTGCCCACTTATAGGTCTAGCAGAATTTTCTGTATTTCCAGATGCAGTCTCTTCTTCTAAATCTTTGCCACTAATACAATCCTGGTTATCCGACCGATCTTGCTCAAATTGAGGCAAATCGTAGTTGCTATTAATGATATTAAAAGATTCCGTATAACTTTCCTGAGAATTAGTCTCATCAACCTCATCACTTATATTTTCAGAATCAACATCATCAATGCCGTCATCTTTCAAATCAGAATCATCAGGGGTCTGTACCTTTGCCATATCCTCAAGTTCAACCCCGTCATTCAACACAACAGTTTCAAACTGCGCAAAAGGCTTATTCACCAAATCGCGCATAACAGGATCTGCAGTAAAAGTTATTTTGGCGTGACTCTCTATCAATACACGCTCTCCTGTATTTACATTTACACTTTCTCTCTCACGAACATCAATAACTTTAAATGTGCCTAATCCTTTTACT
The DNA here is from genome assembly GCF_000431195.1 of Prevotella sp. CAG:255. Taxonomy (NCBI): domain Bacteria; kingdom Pseudomonadati; phylum Bacteroidota; class Bacteroidia; order Bacteroidales; family Prevotellaceae; genus Prevotella; species Prevotella sp. CAG:255. The sequence goes on from NZ_HF986815.1 coordinate 67,246, forward strand.
TTAACTGCTTTTTCGCTGTGCAGACCTTCATTTATCAAATCAAAAAACGAAGAGACAAAAGCCTCAGCATCCTGCTGCGACAACCCATGCTTGCCTGCTATCACAGCGGCTATTTCCTGTACCGAATTCTTTGCCATTATCCCTGCCCTCCATTTTTAACCTTTTCTTTAAGAGATGCTATTGGCTTAAAACCAAGAACAAGTTTTGGAGGAACAAGCATGCGTTGTTTAGTTCCCGGATTTACGACTATTCTCTCAAGACGTTTTTTTACTTCAAAAGTACCAAATTTAGGAATAGACACAACATCCCCTTTCTGAAAACAATCATTCATGGAATCTATTATTGTGTTCACCATTTTTTGGGTATCATCCTGCGTATATCCCATTCTCTGAGACAACTCAGAAATAAAACTTTTATTGTTCATACAAAAACATTCATATTAAATCAAGCATAGCGTAAAAACACGATGCCAAACATTACCAACAGCCTAATTATGGTATTTTATACTATAAGGCAATCAATAGTTTACTGTACCATACAGGTCAAACTCTTCTGCATCAGTTATTTTCACATTATAGAAACAACCTGTACGAAGACGTTTTTCACTTACAGGTATGAGAACCTCCGGATCTACTTCAGGAGAACTAAATTCAGTTCTACCAATATAATAATCACCTTCTTTTCTATCTATAATGACCTTAAACACCTTTCCTATTTTCTCAGAAGCAATCTCACCACTTATATTCTGCTGTAAATCCATTAAACGGTCCAAACGTTTTTGTTTAATATCATCAGCAATATCATCATTATAATGAATTTCACTATAAGTACCTTCTTCCTCTGAATAGGCAAAAGCTCCCATACGCTCAAACCGCGCCCATTTGGTGAACTCCATCAGTTCTTCAAAATCCTCGTCGGTTTCACCAGGAAAGCCAACCATAAGCGTTGTACGCAAATGAATGCCTGGAACCTCCTTCCTTATACGTTCTATCAACGCATAAGTTTCTTCCTTAGTTATATTTCGTTTCATTGCCTGAAGCATATTGTCAGAAATATGCTGTAATGCAATATCCAAATACTTACATACATTTGGTTTTTCCCTTATGACATCTAAAAGTTCATAAGGAAAATGTGTTGGATAGGCATAATGCAAACGTACCCACTCTACACCGGGAACGTCTGCAATTGCAGATATTAAATCAGCGATATGACGTTTACCGTCTATATCAATGCCATAATATGTTAATTCCTGAGCAATAATCTGAAATTCCTTTACGCCAGATGCCACAAAAGCCTTTACTTCCTCAAGAATCTCTTCCTTAGGCCTGCTGACGTGCCGTCCGGTAATCAGCGGTATGGCACAATAAGCGCAATGACGGTCGCATCCTTCACTAATCTTTATGTATGCGTAATGATTCGGAGTTGTAAGGAATCTCTTATTTCTGCAATCCAACACTTCGGCCTTACCTAAATCGGTAAGCAACTGTTTGAAGTCAAACTTCCCGTAATATTTATCTACCTGAGGTATTTCCTTTTCCAGTTCTGCTTTATATCTTTGGGACAGGCATCCCATGACATAAAGTTTGTTTATACGTCCCTCTTCCTTTGCCTGTGCAAATTCAAGAATAGTATTTATACTTTCTTCCTTTGCATCACCGATAAAGCCACATGTATTAATGACAGCAATTTCTCCTTGTGGATTTTTGCTGTCATGTACACATTTATATCCATTTAGCTCAAACTGGCGCATAAGAATCTCACTGTCAACAAGATTCTTAGAGCATCCCATGGTTATAAAATCTATCTGATTCTTTCTCACTTTTCTACCTTAAAGAGTGAATCTACAAATTGTTTCTTATTAAACAGCTGAAGGTCTTCCATTCCCTCACCCAATCCAATATATTTAACAGGAACTTTCAACTGGTCTGATATTCCGATCACGACACCTCCCTTGGCTGTTCCGTCAAGTTTCGTTATGGCGAGACTTGTTATTTGAGTTACAGCAGAGAACTGCTTAGCCTGTTCAAAAGCATTTTGTCCGGTTGAACCATCAAGCACGAGCATAACCTCATCCGGAGCCTGAGGAATGACCTTTTTCATCACATCCTTTATCTTCTTAAGCTCATTCATAAGACCGACCTTGTTATGCAAACGCCCTGCAGTGTCAATCAACACTACATCAGCTCCGTTAGCCTTTGCAGAACTTAGCGTATCAAATGCAACACTTGCGGGATCAGCACCCATCTGCTGTTTGACCACCGGAACTCCGACACGTTCTCCCCATATAGACAGTTGCTCTACAGCAGCTGCACGGAACGTATCTGCTGCGCCAAGGTAAACTTTCTTGCCGGCTTTCTTAAATTGGTAAGCGAGCTTGCCTATTGTTGTCGTCTTTCCGACACCGTTAACACCTACAACAAGTATCACATAAGGAGAATGGTCTTGCGGCAGTCCCCAATCATCATTGTCCTCGGAGTTATTTTCAGCCAACAAGGCAGCAATCTCATCACGAAGTATGCCGTTAAGTTCTGACACTGAGACATATTTGTCACGTGCAACTCTTTCCTCAATTCTGCGAATTATTTTTAATGTTGTATCAACACCGACATCAGACGTGATCAAGACTTCTTCCAAATTGTCGAGCACATCATCATCAACTTTAGACTTTCCTGCAACGGCACGGGCTATTTTTGAAAAAACACTCTGCTTTGTTTTCTCCAAGCCCTTATCTAAAGTTTCTTTTTTGTTCTTATTAAAAATACCAAATAACCCCATAATAAATATTTTGCTACAAAATTAGTAAAATGAACTCACATCCACAACAAAAAAGGCTGCAAAATTATTTGCAGCCTTTTTAAAATATCTCATATTCAAAGATTAGTTCTTAAAAAAGTCTTTAACAGCCTCATTAGGTACCATCTGCTCGTCAAAGATATAGGCACCTGTCTTAGGACTTTTCACCATCTTAATAACCTTAGTATAAGCGCGACCATCCTTTGAACCTTCGTGGAGGGTAGCGACGGTTTTCTTTGCCATTTTCTAAAACTGTTTTTAATTGTTATTACTTAATCTCCTTGTGAAGAGTCATCTTCTTCAAGATAGGATTATACTTCATCAACTCCATTCTCTCAGGAGTGTTCTTGCGGTTCTTTGTTGTAACATAACGGCTTGTACCAGGAAGACCGCTATTTTTCATTTCGGTGCACTCCAATACAACCTGAACTCTATTACCCTTAGCTTTCTTTGCCATTGTGCTTATTCTCCTATAACTTTAATATCCTTCCAATCGCAGTAGCCTTTAGAAACAGCCTGCTTAAGAGCTGCGTCCAAGCCAACCTTATTAATCAAGCGCAAGCCAGCCGCACTTATCTTCAAGCTTATCCAGCACTGCTCTTCTACGTAATAGAATTTCTTGCTGAAAAGATTCACGTCAAAGCTGCGTTTTGTACGATGCTTTGAGTGTGAAACGTTATTTCCAATCTGAGCTTTTTTCCCTGTTATTTGACAAATCTTCGACATTGCAATCTACGTTTTTTGTTTAATCTTTTGATACTTATTCCAAACAGAGTGCAAAATTACTAACTTTTTCTGAATAAGCAAAACATTTTTGCTAATAATCAAATATTTATCTTTTTTTAGCACTATTAAAGAAAGTCAAGACTGATACTTGAGAGTTCTTAATCGCACAAGAAGACAATCAAACGGCTCAAGGCATCCATCAATGCTTTTCAGCATCTGTTGGCGCGTCCTCTGCAAGTCTGTCTGTCAGATACTGCAAGAACAACTGCAAAGCCTTGCTTGTGGCATTAGCCAAGTTCAGGTCGCGGCCTTTATCTTCCTCAAGTTTTAAAGTCACGATGTCATCAGCACTTCCGCATGCTATCCAAATAGTTCCAACGGGGTTCTCGTGTGTGCCTCCTGACGGTCCAGCTATTCCTGTTGCAGAGATTGCATAGTCAACGTTAAGCAATTTTATTGCTCCTTTAACCATCTCAATGGCAACTTCCTCACATACAGCTGTCTTTTCTTCAAGAACCTCATGACTTACTCCCAACACCTTTTCCTTAACTTCATTGGTATATGAGACTATGCTGCCCTTAAAATAGTTTGACGCTCCGGGCATAAGGACTATTGCTTCAGCTATACGGCCACCCGTGCAGCTCTCTGCCGTACCTAATGTCTTGCCTTTTTCCCAAATAAACTGACTTATCTCTCTGCTGAGTATTTTGTTTTCGAAATCCATATTTAATTTATTTATTGAAAAGTTACTTTTGAAAATGCCGGTTTATCTATTGAGCAATAGTCATTGTCAAGATATTTATAATAGCCCGTTATGCCAATCATAGCTGCATTATCGGTGGTATAGCTGAACTTCGGTATATAAATTGTCCAACCATACTTCTCCGCATGCTCATAGAAGGCATTGCGCAATCCGTTATTTGCACTGACACCTCCGGCAACAGCCACATGCTTGATATTTGTCTGCTTTACGGCAAGACGGAGTTTCTTCATCAATATATCAACAATAGTATACTCAAGGCTGGCAGCCAAGTCTTCCTTATGATGCTCTATAAAATCAGGATCGTCCTTTATCCACTCACGCAAACTATAAAGGAAAGACGTCTTTAGTCCGCTGAAGCTATAATTCAATCCTGGTATATGCGGCTCGGCAAACTTATAGGCATGAGGATTACCCTGACGGGCCAGCCTGTCTATAATCGGACCACCGGGATAACCCAGCCCCATTACCTTTGAACACTTATCGATAGCCTCACCTGCAGCATCATCAATAGTCTGTCCGAGCACCTGCATGTCATTATAGGCATTAACCTTCACAATCTGCGAATTGCCGCCACTAACGAGCAGGCAGATAAACGGCAATGGAGGAGCAGAATGGTCGTCGTCGCTCTCTTTAATAAAGTGAGCCATGACATGCCCCTGCAAGTGATTGACATCAATAAGAGGAATGCCTAACGAACGGGCCATACCCTTTGCAAAGCTGACTCCAACAAGCAACGAGCCCATAAGTCCCGGACCGCGCGTGAAGGCAATGGCAGACAGCTGTTCTTTCTCAATACCGGCACGCTTCAAAGCCTGATCAACAACCGGAACGACATTTTGCTGATGCGCACGCGAAGCAAGCTCTGGCACAACGCCTCCATAAGCCTTATGCACTTCCTGAGAAGCCGTCACATTGCTCAACAGCACGCCGTTGCGAAGAACAGCAGCAGAAGTGTCGTCGCAGCTGCTTTCTATACCTAATATATATACGTCATTCATAATCTAAAATCATTCTGAAAGAATTTCCACACCATGTTCAGTCATAAGGAAAGTGTGTTCCCATTGTGCACTCGGCTTCTCATCACCGGTTATCACTTCCCAGCCATACTTGTCATCAGCATCAATGAACACCTGCCATGTTCCCATATTTATCATCGGCTCAATAGTAAACACCATGCCAGGCACAATAAGCATGCCCGTTCCGCGGTGACCAAAATGCAGGACCTCAGGCTCTTCATGGAACTTAAGTCCCACTCCGTGGCCACAAAGATCACGCACGACACCATAATGATATTTCTCGGCATGCTTCTGTATTGCATGTCCGATATCGCCTACAAAGCAATATGGCTTAGCGGCCTCTGCTCCAATCTCAAGACATTCCTTGGCAACACGGACCAGTTGCTCCTTCTCAGGTGTGGTCTTGCCGATAATGAACATTCTGGAAGCGTCGGCATAATATCCGTCAAGTATTGTAGTAAAGTCGACGTTAATAATATCTCCTTCCTTAAGCACATCTTCTTCCTTAGGTATGCCATGACATACGACTTCGTTTATGCTTGTACATACACTCTTAGGATATCCCTCATAATTAAGGCAAGCCGGTGTGCCGCCATGGCTTACACAATAGTCATAACAGATTTTGTCTATCTCAAGAGTATTCATTCCTTCATGAATATTCTTGGCCACTTCGTCTAACACTTCTGTGTTGATAACTCCGCTTCGTCTTATTCCTTCAATCTGCTCGGGAGTTTTTATCAGGTCACGCGTAGGCACAAGCTTACCCTTGTTTTCCCAATACATAACCTGTTTATCCATGTCAGTAATCGGCTGACCAGAGAGACAATGCCATCTCCTTTTTTTCTTGAAAACCATTTTATATTATTTTAAACGCCTACAAAAGTAGCAATTTATTACAACATCTTATCTGTATATGTCTGAAATTCCGCACAAACATGCCGAATGATTTCATAAATGAAGAAGTGAGCGAAGCTCACCGGTCCAGTCAGAACCGTTATCCGGGCACATTGTCATGAACCCCAATTTGCCTGCAGCCTCAACATTGCGCGGGCCGTCATCGACAAAGAGTGTCTCTTCCGGCAGGATATTTTCGTTGTCAAGCACTTGTCTGAAAAAATCAGGCGCAGGTTTCATTATGCCAAGACGATAGCTCAAATATAAAGCATCGAAATAGTCGTTGAGAGATGAGCCTTTTCCGTCGAATTCACTGCTCAACGCCCAATCCATCATAAACGGATTGGTGTTAGACAGCAGAATAAGACGATAGTCCTTGGCACGAAGCTCTTTCAGCAAGTCAAGATTGCGCTGCGGAACATCTTTACGATAGCCAAGCCATGCATGCTTACACTCATCGAACGTAAGTTCGTGCCCTGTCAGGCTGCTGAGTTTACTGCGAAAATCCTCCGCAGTAATCTTTCCTTCCTCGAGATTTCCGAAGATGCCTGACTGCGTGTAAGAATCAAGATAGCGCTCGGCATCAGACAGACCGAGAGCCTTGAAACGGCGCAAAGCCTCTGCAGGGTCAAGGGTCATAATGACGCCGCCCAAATCAAAAACTATATTCTTTATGACACGTTCCATAATAAAGCCAACGTTTTAACTTAATAATGCTTCATAGCCCTGTCCATCTCGCGCCGGTCTTCTTTCTCCTTCATCGTCTGACGCTTGTCAAATTCCTTCTTACCTTTAGCCAAGGCTATATCCATCTTTGCCCGTCCATGATCGTCAATAAACACCAATATGGGCACTATGGTGAAACCAACTTGCTTGGTGGCTTCCTGAAGTTTATGAATCTCGCGTTTATTCAGAAGCAGCTTACGGTCGCGTTTTGCCTCATGGTTGTTATATGAGCCGAAGAAATAAGGCGAAATGTTCATTCCCTTGACCCATATCTCGCCATTGTGTATATAGCAGAAGCTGTCAACAAGCGAAGCCTTGCCAAGCCGAATCGACTTTATCTCTGTACCGGTAAGCACAATACCGGCTGTGTATGTATCAACAAAAAAATACTCGAAAGAGGCTTTCTTGTTACGGATGCTTACCGGACTTTTCTTTCTAAGCAGTTCTTCTTCTTTGTTCATTTTTCAATCTGTTTTATTCCTCAACCGTTACAAAACGTTCGATATGCTCATCCACGTAACAGGCCACCATCCCTGTCCAGGTCTCTTCGTTCTCAACGAACAAGTCATCGAGGTCGTCAAATTCGGGATATTGCTCAAACATAGCCATAAACTCATCGTCGGTGCACTCGCGCTCTATTTCATTCTTATATTTGAAATAAAGCTTTCCGGCCTTTTTTACAAGACTTGCCAGCTCGTCTATGCCCCACCCTTTTATTGCTTTTGCAAAAGGGTTGCGGAACAGGAAACTTCCATATCCGTTATAAATCAGCTGAACAAAACCTCCATCCATCACCTCATTATGCAGTATGTCATATGCAAGAAGCGTTATCTGATCCGAATTGAGTTCTGCCATTGTGTCGGCTGTAAGTTCTCCGCCCACGCTCGCCATTATTGCGTCTGTAAACACTTTCAAGAACTCATCCATACCTGCCGAAGCAGCATTGCGCAAATCAGAATCTTTAACTTTGGCTATATTCATATATCTTTCGTTTACCGGTAATTATCATGCAAAGATAACGCAAAATAAAAACAACACAAAATAAATATCTGATTTTATTGACATTGTAGACTATCGGAGCATGTCAAAATCAAAAAATTATATGACACAACGCAACGGCACCATAGCCGGAACATGCCACAATGACACTAAGACAAAAACGGTTATTGTTCTCAAAAAGGACAAAACGCGAACGCTTCAAAAGTAAAAAATCAGGACATTATTATTTTTTGTTTTAGAAAATACAACGTTAATCAAGATTAAAAATATGAATATCATACCGGCCGATTGTTAACACACGTTCACTATTAGACGTGTATTTATAATCATTTTAAGTGATTTCAAATACAAAAAGCACTTAAATCCGAAGCAAAAAGCAATGAGTTAGACCACAAAACATGGCATATCAGACTGCAAAAGCCGTATTTTACATATGCGGAGTGCTGCAGTTTTTAGCTAAAATGAAGTAACATACTTATAATCAAGCACTTGCAGCAAATGAGTATTTTAGCGCATTTTCCCATTAGACCACAAATTCCAAAACGCGACAGGCATTTCAGGAGCGTTAAATGTCACAACAGCAACAAACGGCTTGTTCCGAAATAAAACAATTATACATGCGACAAAAGCTATAAATAGAAGCCCAAATCATTTATAAGGGCAACAGAATTATGACAAGAACATTATTTAAAATAAAAAAGAATGCTGAAACTACACAAAATAGGCAGGCCGCCTGCAGGGATAACCAAAAGCAATAAACAGAATTTCTTTGCGTTATATATTATAAAAAAAGACCTTATGAAGAAAACTATACTTTTAACATTGCTGACATCACTCATCACGTGCGCCAATGCACAAAGGCATGAAATTTATGACCCAAACATAAAGTCGCTGCAAGTGGTGGCCGGACAAAACTGGATGTCGCTGCCTGTGATAAAACTAAGAGGAAACAGTCCTAACGACATTATAAACATCGGGTTCGACGATCTCACGCATTCTTATCACAGATATGTATACAAAATTGAGCACTGCAATGCAGACTGGACGGTGTCAGACGGGCTTTTTACCAGCGACTACATCGAAGGATTTGCAGACGGAAGCACCATAGACGATAATGAAGAGTCGATAAACACAAACGTACTTTACACACACTACAAGCTGCGCATACCGAACGAAGACTGCCAACTGAAGATGAGCGGCAACTACAAACTTACTGTTTATGACGAAAACGACAACAACCGGCGTGTGTTTACGGCGTGCTTCATGGTACTCGAGCCTCAAATGGGATTGCAGCTAAGCGTTACGACAAACACAGACCTCGACTTTAACAAGGCTCATCAGCAGGTGTCGATGCAGCTGAGCTATGGCAACATCAACGTAACCGACCCGACATCACAAATTAAAACTGCCGTAATGCAAAACGGAAGATGGTATAACGCCAAGCTGAATGCAAAACCGCAATACATCATGCCCAATGGTCTTAAATGGGACCACAACAGAGACCTGATATTTCCTGCCGGAAACGAATATCACAAATTTGAAGTTCTTGACGTCAGCCACCCGACAATGGGCATCGACCGCATTGACTGGGACGGCAAGAACTATAATGTATATCCGTTCATGTGCGAGCCGCGGCTGAATTATGTCTACGATGAAGATGCCAACGGAGCATTCTACATACGCAACAGTGACAATATAGAGAACGACATTTCATCAGAATACGTATTCGTGCACTACAGGCTGAAATGCCCTCAGAAAGTCAACGGCACAGTATATCTGAATGCCACATGGACCAACGACTGGTTTACGCCGGACTACCAAATGACATACAACGATGCCACTCTGTGCTATGAAGCAACAATAATGCAGAAACAGGGTTACTACTCATATCAAATTGTGATGCTCGACAACTCCGGTACTGTGCAGATAATGCCTACTGAGGGAAGTTTCTATCAAACAGAAAATAAATATCAGGCCTTAGTCTACTACAGAGGTCAGGGAGAACGTACAGACAGACTTGTGGCATATCAGGAGGTTCAGATTAAATAGTAACACGAGAATACTTTTATAAAAACAGGGCGGCTTTATTTTAAACCGCCCTGTTTTTATGCCAAACCAACATTCTGCTCATGTGTATTGAAATGTCTGACATCGTCTCACACATCAACTTGCAATTAACCATAAGATTATTTCGCAGAATCATAAGTTAGCCCAAACAAACAATACCACGCAAATACACCCATTTGTCATAATAAAAGATTAAAGAAATGGCAACCGCCACACAAAAGAAAACATCAGAACAAGACGCGGGAAACGCTAAAGACAAGAAGGGACAGCCTGCATGTCAAGAAAAATAACATGGCAGATATTTTCACCTTATGAGTGTAAATATCTGCCATAATTATATTTATACCTAAGCAAATCGAGACTGATTATCTGGCTGTATAATCGTTTTTCCTACATACTTCATGTAGGTGTTGCAGCCATAATTGCCTAGAAGTGATAACCTAACGTGAGCAAAAGCTGATGGCGTTTGTTTGAAACGTTCACAGCATCGCAAATGTTATTATTTTCAGGCGTATCCTGAGGTCCTGCATAATAATTAGTAAACGGGCTGAAATCACCGTCCTGAACAGTATACTGATATGCAAGGTCTAAAGACATCTTGCCTATGTTATATCCCAGACCACATGTTATACGGTTAGTTGCCTTCCAGTTTGTATAATCTGTCGAAGAACTGTAATACGAACCGGGAGAGTTTATTGTTCCGTCTTTATATCCATATTTCTCATACATCGGCGAAACATAATTATATCCAAGTCGTAAAGACAATTTTGCATCCGGCTTAAACTCAACACCAAGTTTCAGCGTGCTGACACCTTTCAGAGTGTTTTCTGTATGATTGTTCATTGCGTTATCGCTTGCACTGCTCTCCCAATATTCATCATAATACCAGTCATATCCTCCGCCAGTGTTTACCCTTGAATCAATACATCCATAATCGGCATACTCATATCCTGCACCGATGGCCAGATAATTGCCCACTGTGGTACCAAGACTCACGCCAAACTTCCAAGGTGTATAAAGTTTAAAGTCATAGCTCTCGCCTATTTCGCCAGAATCATACATGCCTACACTTGAGTTGTTTGCCAAGGTTGTATAGTTTGACGTTGTCAAATCATACCATGTAGGCGTTGCAACAGAAAGGCCTATACGGAAAGGTGATGTCTCTATAGGACGTATAATGACACCGGCCTTAACATTAACTCCACTTCCACTTATACGACGTTCATCAGCAAGAGTAACATTTCCCACAGACCCGCCGTCAGCATCTACAAGAGCCTCGGTATATTCACTATAGCCCTTATAGTTTACATCGCTTATTCCTACGGTAAGACCAAGGTATACACGATCGTTTATATTACCGCTGATGTTAAAGTCATACTCGCCTATATAACCGGTATTGGCGCGGTTGAACATATAATTGGTTGCATTGTTATAATAGAATGCACCGTCTGCATCAGAAAGCAAGGCATTGTAGTACAAATAGTCAACTTGGCTAAATGAATTATCATCTGCAAGGAATGTACCATTATCGTTATAAATATTAAACACACCTTCAGCTCCCTTCATGTAAGACAATTTATTCTGTGACGCGCCCTTAAGAGCACCGGCAGCAGAAAGTATGTAATTGAAATTACGGCTCTTATGATAATTGAACGCAAGGTTCAGAAAAGAGTTTCGTCCCGTACGCTTTGAATACACAAAACCGGCCTGATCAAAGCTCATGTTCGTTGTATTACCGTTTGCAAAACTTTTACCGTCCTGCTGTGACACGAAGCCAAACGAAACATTTGCCATCGAATGGCGGAACAGACCTATACCGGCAGGGTTTGTACCAATAGTCGAAATATCTGCACCTAAAGCATCAAGCGCACCTCCCATACCTACATAACGGGCTGTGCCGTTGAGATCTTCGCCTGCAATATTGGCATTTTCATAAGTCTCTTGCGCCGACATATATGATGCAAAAAGAGTTGACGCGAATATAATTAGTAAACGTCTCATAGTCAAAATATTTTTATGTAACAAAATTTATCTCACCTAACAAACTATCTACGACCGCCGAAGTGTCCACCGCCACCTCCTCCGCGGCTACCGCCAAACGAACCGCCACCGAAAGATCCGCCGCCACGGCTACCGCCGAATGAGCTGCCATTGTTGTACGACGGACGAGGCATCGTGTTTTGATTATTGTAATTATTTCTGCGGTTACCGTTAAATCGGTTATAATTTGTATTCGAGTTATTGTTTCGGTCGTTATAAGAACCACGGTTGGCGTTAGCACGGTTATTTGTGCCACGATAACCTCTGAAATTCTTGTTTACTCCTCCTGAGTGGCCATAGTTCACACGCCCGTGATTGCTCGTTCCGGTTATGCCCCTATAGGGTCTGTAATATGAAACTGGCCAATACCACGAATGATACCATCCATAGCCCCAAGGCCTGTACCATCCATAATACCATGGATCATACCAAGGACCATACCAACCTGAATAAGCATACCAATATGGACTGCCATACCAATAAAGTCCATACCACCCATAATACCAAGGATCGTACCAATAAAAATCATCAAACCGGCTCATACGGCGGCTATACACATAGTCGTCCTCGGGATTATAACTTTCATCATACTCACCTTCCGCCCCTGCATATGCAGTTGTCTGCAACGAATCAGATGGGCTGAAGTCAATAACATCACTAGCTGTTGTGTCTGAGGCCTGGACGTATCCCTCATTACCCCAAAAGCCACGCCTGTTGTATTCGTCTACATCCATATGATTTTCATGATATGACGCAACAGGAGCCACTTCCTTCACAACTTTTTCTGTCTTCTTGGGCGTAAAATACATATCATCCTGAGCATATGCTCCTGACGATATCAGACCAAATAAAAATAATGCTAAAATATTTCTTTTCATAAACCCCACCTCCTAATATTATTATAAAATAATACCTTTGTCTTCATATTCTCTACACTTCTTAATTTAATAAGCAGATTTTCTTGTATGCAAAAATAAAATTTCTTGTAATGCAAAATTAGGGAAAAACCCTAAACCATAATAGGTTTTCCCCTATTTTTTATACATTTGCATAAAAATTTAACACGTAGTATGAAATATCTTGAAGTAAAATTCTGCATTACAGACAATCAAGGACGAAATATCGATGACGAAATGCTTCTGCAAGCAGCAAAAGACATTCTATGTGATTTTGCAGGCAATGCCGGCTTTGAGTCATTCGAGGATGTCATGTCGACTGTAACCGGTTACGTTCAGACACAAAACTTCAACAAAGAAGTTTTAGATGAATGTCTTAACAACGTTCCTATAGACGATATCCAGATAACCTATAACGTTGAAGATGCTGAGGACAAAAACTGGAATGCCGCATGGGAGGAGCAAGGTTTTAAACCTATACTCATTGAAAATAAATGTATAATACACGATAAGAACAATGTACCGCAACTTGTTGAAGACGAAAACCTGCTCAATATAACAATTGACACAGAACAGGCATTTGGCACAGGCAATCATGAAACGACATACATGATAATCAACGAGCTTTTTAACACAGAACTGAAAGATAAATTATTTTTAGATTGCGGATGTGGAACAGGCATTCTGTCGATAGTTGCATCTAAACTTGGCGCCAAAGCCGTAACTGCTTATGACATAGACGAATGGAGCGTAAGAAACACTACGCACAACTGCACTCTTAACAACGTTGAGAATGTGTCTGTACTATTGGGCGATTCAAATGTATTGAAAGATATAAAAGACAAATACGATGTAATAACAGCCAACATAAACAGAAATATTCTACTTGCCGACATGCATATGTTCAAACAGAAAATGTCTGCGGGAGCTGTGCTGATATTAAGCGGATTCTATACAAGTGACACTGAAATATTAGTAGAAAAGGCTAAATCGCTTAAACTGACCATTATTGACAATAACAGCAAAAACGATTGGTGCATGCTCAAATTTAAAAATCTGGATTAATAATGAATTAAAAGAAGAGCATCTTACTTAGTCTTTATATTTATTTCAATCGGCCAACAAGTATATCCATCGACAAATAACAGTCTTAGATTTAAATTTATAACTGTTGGCCGGTTGAAATATTTTGTTTTACATATTAACTATATACCGACACGCAAATAGCTTCTGTCGTCAAAAGACTTATTTCCTGCCATAAGTCCTTTTGTTGCTTTAAATGTATTCATACAAAGCGGATCGTTCCCCAACTGGCTTGCCAGCATAGCCTCACTTTCGTCTAAAGTCGGTTTTAAAAACGGATAACCGTCACTCGCCAAAACAAGCTCATTTATCCCTTCGTCAACATTTATCACACGAACTTTATCCATAGGTATATCAAAACCGTCAATAACAGCATAAGAAACATTCTGATATCTGCAGCATTTTACCAATTCCGGAAGTATACTTTCTCTTCCACAATCTTTTATACTTACACTTTCCGGTGTTATACCATTATTAATTGCTTCACGTAAAAATAAAGCTCTTTGTTCGGCTAATTCCTGTTCATAAGGCTTAGGATTATCATAAAAGCAACCACCAACAAGACACTGACAATCTCCAATCATCCATACTTGCCTCAACTTGGAAGAATAAACAATCGCACTAGCCGTAAGACGCTCTTCCGGATGCAACTTCAACCTCTCCACATCTATTTTTCTTCCGGATGCAACTTCAACCTTTCAACATCTATTTTTAAATCTAGGTATTTCGAATATATGGATTTTGTCATATATTGACAAAATCCATATACATCAATGTCACTAGAAATAGAATTTATACAATTCTTTATGAGTTCCATGCAATATCTGCCGTTAGAACACAAGCCGTTCATACGGATAGGTGTCTTGCTTGTACTTCCATCTATAACAGCAGCGAAATTCTCATTAACGATTATTCCGTCTTCGCACTCCTCTTGGCTTTTCTTTCCTACTACCAGTTGTTCTATTATTTTCATTCTTCGACTTGTTTGCGTAATTCTGCAATGGTCTTGGATATAGTTGCCTGATCAAATCCGGTCGTCCAAGCCTCATCAACTCATGTTCGATATTTCTTCTCTCCTCCGGCTTATACCAAAAGAAGAATTGCCTTTGGGCAAGTTTCTCACGTTGAGTTTTAGCCGAAAATACAGGTTCCAATGTATAAGGATCAAAACCGGTGTACCAAGCCTCTGTACTTACGGTCATTGGAGTTGGTGTAAAATCCTGCACCTGTTCCAGATGAAAATTTAAGTTTTTTGTCTTTACAGCAAGTTCTGCCATATCTTCTTCCTTACATCCGGGATGGCTGCTTATAAAATAAGGTATAATCTGCTGCCTTAAATTCTCCTTTGTGTTTATATCGTCAAATATCTTTTTAAAAGACTCAAACTGAGAGAATGGAGGCTTACGCATTAACTTTAACACCCTATCAGATGTATGTTCAGGCGCAACTTTCAATCTGCCGCTAACATGCCTGCAAATCAGTTCGCGTGTATACTCTTTTGCAGCTTTATTAATATTCTCATCATCACTTCTATGAAGTAACAAATCGTAACGGACACCGCTTCCGATAAAACTCTTCTTTATGCCGGGTAGTGAGTCTACGGCCTTATATACATCCAGCAATGGGCGATGGTCTGTATTAAGATTCTTACATATATTAGGATTTATACATGACGGCCGTTTGCATTTTTCACAAATAGATTTATTCTTTCCTGACATGGCATACATGTTTGCAGACGGGCCTCCCAAATCACTTATGTATCCTTTAAAGTCAGGCATTTCGATAACCTTCTTAACCTCTTTAAGTATGCTTTGCTTACTTCTTGAAACGATAAACTTACCTTGATGGGCACTTATCGTACAAAAAGCACACCCGCCAAAACATCCACGATGAATGTTTACAGAATGTTTTATCATCTCATAAGCAGGAATACGCTTATTTTTATATTTCGGATGAGGAAGTCTGGTATACGGCAAATCATAACAACTGTCAAGTTCCTCTGTTGTCATGGGGGGATAAGGAGGATTTACGACAGCATAATACCCGTCAACTTCTTGCAGAAGTCTGTGCGCATGTAACATGTTTGACTCTTCCTCTATATGCCTGAAATTCTCTGCCTGAAACTTCTTATTTACAAGACATTCCTCATGAGAATGCAAGATAAGATCATCGGATTTAATGTCATTGGCAAAATCTTTCTTCTTTATGAGATACACAGTTTGCGGTATATCATGTATTTCATGAATGTTGCGTCTCTCCAGCAACTCTTTACAAAGTGCAGTAATCGGTTTCTCCCCCATTCCATAAATAATCATGTCCGCTCCAGAATCACACAGAATACATTTCTTCAGTTCATCTTTCCAATAATCATAATGAGTAAGCCTGCGCAAAGAAGCCTCAATACCACCTAATATAATCGGAACATCAGGATATAATTTACGTAGGATATGACTGTAAACAACTGTCGGGTACTCAGGTCTGCAATCATGCCTGCCATCCGGACTATATGCATCTTCAGAACGAAGACGGCGATTGGCCGTATATTTATTAACCATAGAGTCCATACATCCTGGCGCTATACCAAAAAACAGCCTCGGACGTCCCAGCTTTTTAAAGTCACGGAAATCACCATGCCAGTCAGGTTGCGGAACAATTGCGACACGTAAGCCCTGTGCCTCCAAAGTTCTCGCAATAACAGCACAGCCAAAAGAAGGATGATCTACATAAGCGTCTCCAGAGAACAAGATAACATCAAGTTCATCCCATCCTCTAAGTTCAACCTCCTTTTTAGTTGTAGGTATCCAGTCTGAAAGCCTATAATCAGTCATTTACTTTATTTTCGTTATCGTCAGATGACTTGTTTTCATTTTCCCATTTGATAAACAACAACACGAGCTGATACAAGCCAAAAGCCTTCATGTTATTATTATAAATCACATCAAGGCACAAATCAAGAAGTTCCTTATCAACCTCGGCAGAAGACTCCAACATAGACCTGACATTAAGTTTAAGTTTATCAAGCACCGGTTCATCAATAATGCCGTTACTGTCAATAAGATTCTTCAAAAGAGAATACTTCTTTATTGTATTCAGATGCTCTTCCGTCACTGCTATATTTCTTGTTCCAGATGCGTTTGCTTGAATTTTGTAAGTTTCCATATTATAATCTATTTAAAAATAAAATTAAGAATTCCTGTCATTACTGCCGCACGTTTCTTTTCTGACGTTATACACTCGAAGGGGAAACCCATTGTAAAAGAACGACGCTCCTTACCGTCATAAGCTACACATATAGAATTTCCTGTCCCATCTGTTAATGCACAAAAAGCCGGACTAACAGGGCTCAACACATCAATATAAGGAGAAGCATAATGTACATCATTGTACATACTAAAAATTTCAAATGAGGTATTCATTCCTTCTACCTTATTATTCGTCCGCATATCAATTATTCCGTTATGTGTAACGTGCAAAACATCATTTAAAAATTTCTGTTCTTTATTACTTTTCATGTCGCTTCCTATATAAGCTCCACTGACTATAAGATTTCCATTGTATTCCGTAAGTTTCTTTTGGAAAGAAGAAGAAAACGTCTTATAATAATTTAAAGAATAGCCATCATCCTTTTCCAATCCTAAAATGACATCAACGCAGTCATAATTGCCAAGCACGACCTTACCATTTTCAATTGAAGATTTTGAGCAACTTACAATATTATACTTATTTGATGCCATAATAGCCTTAGCATGTTCTGGTATGTAGTTAAATTCATTACCTTTTATTATAAATCCTTCAAGTTCACTTCCGCTGTAACCGAGTCCACCCGGCCCCTCAATTCCCAGCTTTGTCTTGTCAAAACATATCTGGCTACCGCAAAGGCCTAAAGTTTTACCTTCAGTTACCCCTAAATCCTTATTCAGGTCAAAACCCTGCTGAAATTCATCATCAATTACAGCCGGTGCAGAAAGACGCTGAAATCCATTGACAATAAGAACGTCTTTCGCGGCATTAGAATGATATACAGCAGATATAACTTCAGAAGTAAAACTTTCACCGCCATCATTCGCTGCAGAAACCTTGAAATTATACAACAAACCAGGCTGCAACTTTATTTTACATGCTGTACCTGTTATCTTAATGCCATTATCAAACCCGGCGTTGCCTGCGGACGTATAAAGTATATATGAACTTGGCACAGCCGTTGGTTCTGTCTTATCAATCTGAGCATCCCATTTCAACAGGATCGTATCGTTTGCGTAAAATTCAGCCCTAAAGTCAACAGGAGTCAAAGGTGTAACAACATAAGGCTTTTTATGCATTTCAGAAGAAAAGCGTAATATAGACTTATATATACTACGGGCTAACGTAAATCTAAAATTGGGATCCTGACCATAAATCATGTCTGGGAAATTCTGATGCGACAGTGTTTCCAATATAGCTGATGTAACCTGCGGACACCGAGTCTCTGCATAATTTTTATCATATACTTCCCGTTTCGTCCATTTTTTATATTGAGACTTAATATCTTTATTCACGCCGTCAAGCAACATTCCTGCAAACTTTTTAGAATTTGAGCGTGAAAGTCCTGAATAAAAAATACCGTCATTAGGGAATGTCGTACTAATAGCCAACGTACCTATTATAGACGAATAATCACTAGCAACTCCAGCATCACTATGGATTGCCAAAGACAATTCTATAGGGACATTCAATCCATTCATTGTAGGGGCGAAACAAGAACCTCCCGCAAGCCAATTTGCCATGAACGGCCTGGTGTATATATCTTCCTTATAATCGTCTTCACCATTTTTCGACCGGTATACACTGTCTGGAGCACCAGCCCACTGAGCATAGTAACGAGCCCCTTCAAGGCATCTGGGCAAACCGCTTATAATGTTATTTCGCTTAACATTACCCATACCGCCGCCAAATCTAACCGCATCGGNNNCCACCCCTCCGCCAAATCTAACCGCATCGGCTGTTACAAATCCATTATACGCACTCTCATTCGTCAGAACAACACGATTACCGGAATTACATCCTGAATCAAAATCAAAGGTGCCAAGATAAACCCATGTGCCTCCTCCCATCTGCTGATTAACATAAAAGACAGTCTTACGTCCTTGATGATACACTATATACTGAGCATCCGGAACGCTTTTCTTATGTGTGGGATAACTGACATAAACAGCATATTGACCTCTTTCCGGGAAATTCGGCTGGTATGATATCTCACAATTCCTCACGGCAGAAGCCTTAGCCGCCCTGGTTGTTCCTTTTTCAAAAGGATTCTCGCCATCATCATAATACTTTTCTGTATTGGCAAAGCCCTTTATTCCCGCATCTTTCCATTCTGTGCCGACATTTATCTCTGTATAATAAGGCAAAAGCGTCTTATTATCATTATCAATAATTATCTCGTTCTTTTGCCAGTCACGTTCGCGTGGTGTAAAGACCACAGCCCCTGCCTTCTCAAGCATGGGAATTAAATACGGCACGACTATTGTTTGTGTGTACAGATCCTCATTCGTGCAGAATAGGTTTGGCCTCTGCCATTGCCACCTATTTTTATTCTTATTATAATATCTGCCATGGCTGGCATAAACAGAGAGATGTCGATTTTGCAGTCCCTTTGTTATACTTATCGGTCTCGAACCATTATAAACCCATGGTATTCCCTTGTACTCGATATCCTCCTTTATTTCTCTTTTCTTTTCTGAAGTCTCCTTTTTGTCCTTCTTGCCTTGTGAAGACACTATTTTACGATGTGTCCCGCATGAGACAAGGAGTATACTAAATAAGAACAAAAAAAATTTCTTTTGCATAAATCAGTCTCCAGTAGTAAACAAATCCGGATGTAATCCTGAATATTCCTTGAAATAGTCTTTTATTATTTTCATATCCACATCAATATCCCCTGACGGAACAAGACTTTTATTACATTGAATGAGATGTCTTTTGTAGTCCAATCCATACAACAGTATTGGTATACCTGCCTTCAAAGCAATATAATAAAAACCTTTTTTCCAATTAGGATTGCGAGATCTCGTTCCTTCCGGCGTTATACAAAG
Source organism: Prevotella sp. CAG:255 (assembly GCF_000431195.1). Taxonomy (NCBI): domain Bacteria; kingdom Pseudomonadati; phylum Bacteroidota; class Bacteroidia; order Bacteroidales; family Prevotellaceae; genus Prevotella; species Prevotella sp. CAG:255. The sequence goes on from NZ_HF986815.1 coordinate 87,320, forward strand.
ATAGAATGTGTCTCTAGACTTTGCGGCGTCAGCCAACTGGTCGGTCATCTTTGTATGCTTAGACCTACTGACCGGTATACCTCCTATTTTCTTAAAGAAAAACCCGAGAGGCCATACGAACCATTCCTTTTTCATCATGAAATTAATTCTCAGGCCTTCGGCTCTCATGTATAGCTGTCCTATTACAAAGTCCCAATTACTGGTATGAGGCGCCAGACAGATAATATACTTATCCGGATGAGACACGGTAACATCTTTCTTCCAACCACCTTTTTTATACAAAAGCCACTTGCAAAGTGTTTGCAGCATGACGTGAATAAATTATTTAGATGTTAACTATATGATCAACAATTTCGCAAATCTGAGCATTAAATTTGTCCTTTAGATCTTTATAATATGATTTCTTTGACATTCCTGGTTCCGGATGCGAAACTCTTCTAATAGAATTGTCGTGTACTATTAAGATTGACGACAATATCGCCTTAACGTCTTCCGTATCCTTCTTACCACTATATAATGATGCTGCCATACACTCAGAAAAAACATCACTACAGATATAATTAATCATTTTCTTTAAATTTCTTTTGCTTGCCATATTATTCTTATTTTTTATGTTTATCTAAAACTTTACACAACAAATGTAATAAATAAATTAATAATCACAAGCCGTTTAATGAAAAAAAACATTATTTTATTCAAAATATTTTATTTATTTTTCTATATTGACAAAAATTCGTAAATTTGCACAGGTCTAAAAGCTATATTTATAACTAACTATATTAATTTAATTTTGGTATTATGGAAAAAAGTGCATTACAGAAAGCCAGAATTGACTACGCGCCAAAATTGCCGACATCACTTCAAGGTTCTGTAAAAGTAAAAGAGGGTGCTCCAACACAAAGTGTGGACGATCAGGAAGACATCAAAAAATTATTCCCCAACACTTACGGTATGCCGGTTGTGGAATTTGAACCCAGCAACGAGACACAGACTTGCGAAATGAATGTGGGCGTTATTCTTAGTGGAGGTCAGGCTCCCGGCGGACACAACGTCATAACAGGTCTGTTTGACACTATCAAGCGTCTCAACCCCAACAACAAGCTGTACGGATTCATCCTCGGCCCTGGCGGATTGGTTGACCACAAGTATATTGAAATCACAGAAGACTATATCAACGATTATCGCAACACTGGCGGTTTCGATATGATCGGTTCAGGCCGCACCAAGCTTGAAAAGATTGAGCAATTTGAAAAAGGTCTTGAAATTGTACGCGAACTCAACATTAAAGCTCTTGTTATAATTGGCGGTGACGACTCTAACACAAATGCATGTGTCCTTGCCGAATATTATGCAGCAAAGAAATATGGCGTACAGGTTATAGGATGCCCCAAGACCATTGACGGTGACTTGAAGAATGACCAGATTGAAACATCATTCGGTTTTGACACCGCAACAAAGACTTACTCTGAACTTATCGGAAATATCGAGCGCGACTGTAATTCGTCTAAGAAATATTGGCACTTCATTAAACTGATGGGACGTTCTGCTAGCCACATTGCACTGGAATGCGCCCTGCAGTGCCAGCCTAACATCTGTATCATCTCTGAAGAGGTTAAGGCTAAGAACATGACTCTTAACCAAATTGTTGAGAACATCTGTAATGTAATAGCCTACCGTGCAGAGCAAGGCCTCAACTTCGGAGTTATCCTCATACCTGAAGGTCTTATCGAATTTATTCCTTCAATCGGAAAACTTATCGAAGAGCTGAACGACCTCTTGGCTGCTCACGGCAATGACTACAAAGGACTTGACGAAGAGGCACAACGCGAATACATACTCGCTCACCTGAGCGAAGAGAACAAGCAGACATTTGCCACACTGCCTGCTAACGTTGCCCGCCAACTTTCACTCGACCGTGATCCTCACGGAAACGTTCAAGTTTCTCTCATAGAAACAGAAAGACTTCTTTCTGATATGTGCGAAGCAAAACTTGAGCAGTGGAAAGAAGAAGGTAAATACAAGGGCAAATTCGCATGTCTGCACCACTTCTTCGGATACGAGGGACGTTGCGCAGCTCCTTCTAACTATGACACAAATTACTGCTATGCACTCGGAACAAGCGCTGCTCAGCTGATTGCAAACGGAAAGACAGGATACATGGCTATAATCAAGAACACAACAAAGCCCACAAACGAGTGGAGAGCCGGAGGTGTGCCAATCACCATGATGATGAACATGGAGCGCAGAAATGGCGAGATGAAGCCTGTAATCCGCAAAGCTCTCGTTGAACTTGACGGCAAACCGTTCAAGGCATTCGAGAAGATACGTGACAAATGGGCACGCGAGACAAGCTTCATATACCCTGGTCCTATCCAGTATTGGGGTCCTTCTGAAGTTTGCGACTGCACAACAAAGACTCTTGAGTTAGAACAAGAATAATATTACAATAATACGAAAAAGATGTGTAAAGGTCGGTTTTGCCTGTAAATGCTGACAAGGCATGGCCTTTACACATTCTTTTTATTTTTAGATGATGACTGGTACAAGAAACAAAAACACCTACAATCGGCACACTACATCAACTAACAGATGTGGCAAAAAAAGGCGTTCTCATACCAGGGCATCATTTTTTCACAGATATCCCAGATGGGCATGGTGGTTGGGCGGACTTGGCGTCGTAGCATTATACGTATGTTTTTTCTATTACTTTTTCGTCGGGCCATTCGGGTTCAGATGGAGAGCCATATACGGTGATGCGAAATATCCCGAGGGCTACGAAATCAGAGGTATTGACATCAGCCATTATCAGGGAGACATTGACTGGGAACTTTTGCAGAATGCAATGATTGAGAAGTGCCCGATACGATTTATATTGATAAAAGCAACAGAAGGCACAGACCGCATTGACCCGAAATTCAAAGAAAACTTCAGGCAGGCCAAAGAATATGGCTTCATACGCGGAGCATATCATTTCTGGAGCAACAAGTCTTCAGCACGCACACAGGCATATTTCTTTCTAAACAATGTATATCTGCAAGACGGAGACCTTCCTCCCGTATTAGACATTGAGCACAAGCCAAAGGATGTAAGCCTTGAGGATTTTCAGCGCGATGTACTTACATGGCTTCACATTGTTGAAGACAAATACCATGTCAAGCCGATTATTTACACATATTATAAATTTAAGACGACATATCTCAATGAACCGGTATTCAACGACTACCCTTACTGGATTGCGCATTATTATGTCGACAAAATTGAATATACAGGCGAATGGAAATTTTGGCAGCATACTGACGCCGGACGTCTGCCGGGCATAAAAGGATATGTTGATTTCAATATTTATAACGGAAGTTACTACGACTTGCGCAAACTGACCATTGGATACGAACAAGATTAAACAGAAATCTTATATTAAGATTTAGCTGAATTGCTGTTTAATTTTGAACATATTGGCATTTGATTTTTCATATGCCCAGCAGACTATGTCAAAAAAGCTTATACCGAGACGGCCGGAAAAGAATAAATAAACTTGTATAATTAGAACAATATGCGTTATAATGAAAATGATTTTACTTAAATATACAAGTCATCATGCGCACCTGCAAACCATAATATTAGATATAAAACGTAGCTGTCTAAATAAAGGACGGCAAAGAAATAATGTCAATAAATATTACTAATTTATGTTCAAAGTTTTCTCTAAAATAGAATTTAATCATTATAAAAATGAGAGAAATTTTAGCACAAACCTGCCTAGATCCATGCATTTATTGACAAATAAGCCTGAAAATATCATCGAAACAGGCACTTTAACGCGACAAAATCTATGCAATTAATAAGCAAAACCTATGCTTTTCACCTTTAAAACCATAGGTTTGGCTCAAAAAAATCATAACATTCCGGCTATCGGAGAATACATTTACTGCAACAGAACAGCATAAGGCACTGACAGACAATGCATTGCATTTTACGTGTCATTTTATTCTTTTTCTGAAGGGCAATACACAAAAAAATCGGAACATGGCAAGTCTGAATGCGTCAAAATCAAAAAGTTTTCTAAATAACGTTCATAAAAGCGCCCTACCCGTCAACGTATTACTATAGTCTTAAACCAGTCTTTCAGGACACCTCCATAATTGTCCTGCGAATCACTGACGAGAATAAGCGTCCTGCTGCCATCAGCCAACTTAGGACCTAAACACATTCCTTCATAATTAGCAACTGACCAGTCTAAGAGAGAAAGGCGGGTAACGAAGGAATATACCAGCCGTTTGTTCAGAAACTTTGTATCAGCCCCAATCGCTTCGCCCGAGGACAATGGTTCTGCATCTTCAGGAACAATCTCATATAATTTACATTGAGCAAAAGCCCCAATCTTTAGCATTGGAACAAAGAATTCACGCTCAAGGACCAACAGACGTCCGTCACCAAGTGCAGTCAATTCACTTACTCCCATTGCATAATTGCTCGATTTTTTATTTGCCATAGGTTCATCCATACGATAAGCGTACTGCTTCACCGGCTGAAGTTTTTCATCAAACGCCTGAAGTCTCAACACGTTACGTACCTTATTCAGCGAAGTGGCACACTCACCGTCACCATTCATTGTGCTCTCATTTATGGTCCAAAACAAGTGTGCCTCCTCATCATACGCCAATGACTCAAAGCCATAGTTGCCTACACATTTTTTATAATCATCCGGAATATTCAGACTGCGGCCTGTAGCCTTGCCGTCAGCCGTATATTCACCAATAACATTATCAGACTCTCTGCTAATGAAAAACGTTCCCGTTGAAGGAACATACGCAATAGCCTCACAGTCAGCATTACGTAAAGAGTCGCCTTTGAAGCCCAAATTCGTAACATCCTTAATTTCTCCAGATACAGAATCAACATCTATTCGAAATACAAAGAATCCGTCTGTTGCAGACTTATCCGAAACGACAGCATATTCATTGCCGCCCACAGGTGTTATTCCGCTGTAATTTCCGGCAGGGACCTTCATCGGAAAAGCTTTCTGCCCACAGTCTTTAACAAACTCTGTCTGAGCCCAAAACAATGCCGGACACAAAGTCATCAGTATTACTGAAATCAATCTTCTACTCATCATCTTTAATCTTAATTATATTTACCACACGGCACAATGCCAATTAGTCAATCAATTCAAGAAGACTATAATCAAGTGCAAATGTAACAAGAAAAATTCTTTAAGTTGACAAAATGCTATATTAAAATCTTGTATAAAAGCACTATAAATAAAATGAAACTTTAAAATAATTCTTTGTTATGACAATTTTTTTATATAACTTTGCGCCTCAAATAGTAAACTATATAACAGAATCAATATGGCCAAAAAATTTGCCGAGCACAACGGTCTGAATCTGACAGAAACGAACAAGGTTGTGCTTGATAGTTGGAACAAGAATAACGTATTTCAAAAATCTATAACAGAGCGTGAGGGATGTCCACAATTTGTATTCTTTGAAGGTCCCCCTTCGGCAAACGGACATCCGGGTATACATCATGTCCTTGCACGTACTATAAAGGACACTTTCAACCGCTATAAGACCATGAAAGGATTTCAGGTTCACCGCAAGGCCGGATGGGACACCCACGGACTTCCAGTAGAGCTTGGAGTTGAAAAAGAACTTGGCATAACCAAAGCAGACATCGACAACAAGGAATCTGAGAAATACATCTCTGTTGAAGATTACAACAAGAAATGCCGTGAGAACGTCATGAAGTTCACGGCAGAATGGAGAGAACTTACAGAGAAGATGGGTTATTGGGTTGACCTTGACAATCCTTATATCACATACGACAACAAATATATAGAAACTCTTTGGTGGCTTCTGAAACAGCTTTATGACAAAGACCTTCTATATAAGGGATACACCATTCAGCCTTATTCACCGGCTGCGGGCACCGGTCTGTCAAGTCACGAGCTCAATCAGCCAGGATGCTACCGCGATGTTAAGGACACCACAGTAACAGCTCAGTTTGCTATCATTGACCCGAAGCCTGAAATGACAGAATGGGGTAAGCCGTATTTCTTGGCATGGACTACTACTCCATGGACACTTGCCGCAAACTCAGCATTGTGCGTAGGCCCGAATATCGACTACGTTGCCGTACAGACATACAACGGATACACGGGTGAACCGGAGACAGTTGTATTGGCAGAGGTTCTTGTTCCTTCATACTTCAATACAAAGAACGAGAACAACGATTTGGCAAGCTACAAAAAAGGTGACAAAGTTATACCTTATAAGATAGTTGCCCATTACAAAGGTTCTGATCTCGTCGGCATGAAATACGAACAGCTTCTGCCCATGATCAAGCCTATGACTGATGGTGCATTCCGTGTAATCCCTGGTGACTACGTAACAACTGAAGACGGTACAGGTATCGTTCATATTGCTCCTAACTTTGGTGCCGACGATGCTAATGTAGCTAAAAAAGCCGGTGTGCCGCCAATAGTGCTAATAACAAAGAAAGGCGAACATCGCCCTATCGTAGACCTCGAAGGCAAATACTACGTTATTGACGACTTAGACACTGACTTCGTTGAGAAATTTGTCAACAAGGATTCATGGAGCAAATACGCCGGAAGATATGTAAAGAATGCTTATGACGAGAATCTTACAGATAAAGACGAGACTCTCGACATATCTATCTGCATGGACTTAAAGGCTGCCAACAAGGCGTTCAAGATAGAAAAGCACGTACACAGCTATCCGCATTGCTGGCGTACAGACAAACCCGTGCTGTATTATCCTCTTGACAGCTGGTTCATACGTTCAACTGCATGCAAGGAGAGCATGGTTGAAAAGAACAAAACTATCAACTGGAAACCCGAAAGCACCGGTACAGGACGTTTCGGCAACTGGCTTGAGAACCTTAACGACTGGAACCTGAGCCGCAGCCGTTTCTGGGGTACCCCGCTCCCAATATGGCGCGATGAGGACGGAAACGAGATATGCATAGGCTCATTGCAGGAGCTTTATGACGAAATAGAAAAGAGCGTTGCAGCAGGATTCATGGCAAGCAACCCGTTAAAGGACAAAGGTTTTGTTCCCGGTGATTATTCACAGGACAACTATGACAAGATAGACATGCACAGGCCTTATGTCGACAACATTATACTTTGCAGTAAGACCAACAAGCCTATGAAGCGCGAAACCGACCTTATAGACGTTTGGTTTGACTCAGGAAGTATGCCTTATGCACAGATTCACTATCCGTTTGAAAACGCAGACATGATAGACAAGAATCAGGCATTCCCTGCCGACTTTATCAATGAAGGTGTAGACCAGACACGTGGATGGTTCTTCACTCTGCACGCAATAGCTACTATGGTGTTTGACAACGTTGCATTTAAGAACGTCATTTCAAGCGGTCTTGTGCTCGACGCTAAGGGCAACAAGATGAGCAAGCGTCTCGGTAATGCTGTTGACCCATTTGAAACACTCGAGAAATATGGCACTGATGCAGTACGTTTCTATATGTTGACCAATTCAGCTCCATGGGACAACCTTAAGTTCGATCCCAATGGCGTAGACGAAGTGCGCAGAAAGTTCTTCGGAACATTATATAACACATATTCATTCTTCAGCCTGTATGCCAACGTTGACGGCTTCGACTATTCACAGGCAGAAATTCCGGTTGCAGAACGTCCGGAGATAGACCGCTGGATATTGTCTGAGCTCAACTCTCTCATAAAAGGCGTAGACGCCTCATTGGCTGACTATGAGCCGACAAAGGCAGGCCGTATGATTGACGAGTTCGTAAATGATGATTTGAGCAACTGGTACGTTCGTCTTAACCGCAAACGTTTCTGGGGCAAGGAGATGGACAGCGACAAGCTGTCTGCTTACCAGACATTATATACCTGTCTGGAAACAATAGCCAAGCTTCTGGCACCATTCTCACCCTTCTACTCAGACCAGCTGTTTAAAGATCTTGAGAATGCTACCGGACGTGATAAAGCCGAGTCAGTACATCTTACAGACTTCCCTGTTGCTGACGAAAGTCTTATTGACAAAGACCTCGAGGCTAGAATGGAGATGGCACAAAAGATAACCTCTATGGTTTTGGCTCTCCGTCGTAAGGTCAACATAAAGGTTCGCCAGCCGCTACAGTCTGTAATGATACCTGCAACAGATGAAAGTCAAAGAAGACACATCGAGGCAATTAAAGACCTTGTAATCAATGAGGTAAACGTAAAAGAGCTCAAGTTTGTAGAAAGCTCAGACGTTCTGGTCAAGAAAGTTAAGTGCAACTTCCGTACAATGGGAAAGAAATTCGGTAAACTCATGAAAGGCATTGCAGCCCAAATGGGAAATCTGAGCCAGGAAGAAATTTTATCTCTTGAGAAAGAAGGAAAAATCACATTAAATGTCGACGAGCAGGAGGTTGTTGTTGAAGCTACTGACGTTGAGATTATAAGTGAGGACATTCCGGGATGGCTTGTCGCAAACGAAGGCAACCTCACTGTAGCTCTTGAAATAGAACTTAACGAAGAGCTTAAGAACGAGGGTATGGCCCGCGAACTGATCAACCGCATTCAGAACTTGCGCAAAGACTGCGGTTTGGAGATAACTGACAGAATTAACGTCACTATTGCTCCAAACGCCCAAATCGAGACAGCAGTCAAGGCTTTTGCCGACTACATCAAGGGACAAGTACTGGCCGATTCAATAACATTGGCTGATAATGACGGTGTGAACACTAACTTCGATGACTTTGACGCAAACATCAAGGTTGAGAAAGTTTAACCTCAAATATTAACTTTAAAATTTATATATTATGGCAGAAAAGACACGTTATAGCGATGAAGAGCTCGAAGAGTTCAGAAGCATAATTAACGATAAGCTCAAATTGGCACGCCGCGACTACAGCAAAATGATGAAAACGCTGATGAATGCCGACGGTAATGACGTTGAGGACACATCTCCTACTTACAAGATATTGGAAGAAGGAAGTGCCACACAGACCAAGGAAGAGCTTATTCAGCAAGCCAGTCGCCTGCAGAAGTTCATCCAGGGACTTGAAGCAGCACTGATAAGAATAGAAAATAAAACGTATGGCATAGACCGTATAACAGGCGAGCTTATACCGAAAGAACGCCTGCGTGCCGTTCCTCATGCGACGTTAAGCGTTGCATCAAAGAATGCCAGAAATCACTAAATGAAAAGTATTAGTACACATAAGAGAAAAGGGCTGATAGCCATATTTGCAGTTATTATACTTCTCGTTATTGACCAAATAATCAAAATTGAGGTCAAAACCAGTATGTGCCTGCATGAAAGCATCAGGATTACTGATTGGTTTTATATAAGCTTTATCGAAAACAACGGTATGGCTTATGGGATGACTATAATAAACAAATTGGTTCTCAGCCTTTTTCGTATTGTAGCAATTAGCGTATTGGGCGTCTACATCTACAGGCAGATAAAAAAGAATGTCAGGACATTTTATCTTGCCTGCTTGGTATTGGTGCTTGCCGGTGCCATAGGCAATCTTATCGACTGCATGTTTTATGGGCTGATATTCAACGCCTCGTCACCCTATTATGTATCATACATGGTTCCGTTTGGCCATGGCTATGCTCCATTCCTTATGGGTAAGGTGGTTGATATGTTCTATTTCCCCCTGATAGTAACGACATGGCCCGAATGGGTTCCATTTTGGGGTGGAGACGAATTTATCTTTTTCAGTCCTGTCTTTAACTTTGCAGACGCCTGCATCAGCGTTGGCGTAATTCTGCTTCTGCTGTTTTGCCGTACAGAACTCTCACAAATATCATTTAGCCGAAAATGAAAATCAATACAAGTTTCCTGCTGATATCTCTCTTGCTGATAATTTTTTCATGCAAGCCTCAAGTACCTGGGAAATACCTTCAGCCAGACGAGTTCGAGGATATATTGTATGATTACCATTTAGCGGATGCAATGGTCAACAATGACGGTTCAGACGAGAAAAAGTATGAAGTGACATTATACCGTCAGGCTGTATTAAAGAAATACGGAATAACTCAGGCCGAGTTCGATTCTTCGCTTGTCTATTATGTACGGCATGCTGACAGACTGCACAAAATATACGAAAATCTGTCTAAGCGCCTAAGCGATGAAGCCCTGGCACTAGGAGCGTCAGCTAACGACATCAGCAAATATGGAGACCTGACATCTGTAAAAGATACATCTAACATGTGGAGAGGTGTGTCGTCGTGCGTTCTGATGCCTAACGCTCCGTACAACACGATGTCGTTCGAGATTACGGCAGACAGCACGTATCATGAAGGCGACAAGCTCATTTTCAGCTTCAACAGCAACTTTATCTTTAAAGAAGGTGTCAGAGACGGAGTTGCCATGCTTGCCGTACAGTTCAAGAACGACAGCATAGCAAGTAGCGTTATTCATCTGTCATCAAACAACAATTACAGCATCAGCATTGCTGATACTGAGAATAACGGAATTAAAGCCATAAGGGGATTTGTGTATCTGAACAAATCTTTATCTGATCAGAACAAAAATGCCCTTAACCTATTGGCTATAGACAGAATAAGACTCATACGCATGCGCAACAACGGACGCACTAAACCGCAAAGTACAAGCAACAATAGCGTAACAGACAGAGACACTCTAAAAAGAGTAAATGGAACTAATACGGTAAAACGCGCCGACTCTGTAAGCAAGCCGAAACAGCCGGCCAACCAACCGGCAATCCCTGTACGCTCAATTTCCAACGAGCCTGTGCAAATGAGACGCATTGCACCTACACCGCAAAAGCTTAAAGCACAATAGTTGTAGAACAAAACAATTTACATCCTTACATATATGCCAAGGCGAATAGCAGCAAACAGAATTATATTCGGCAGCAAGGAATTTATACAATATGCCATCGAGATTGAAGGCTGCATTGTAAAAGACTATTACCCGCTCACAGAAGAACTGCCGTTTACCGAATGGCTCGGAGGCACAATAACATTGTCTAACGACGCTGAAGGATGTATAAGGGCGTACAAGGACGGAAAACTGCTGACACAAGACAGCTACTGAACCATAGATGAAATATATTTATTGCAGGCTATATGATTGACTAGCTTTATCACTTGCAGACAAATAATCATTGACGTCATTTGCCACACAAATTCTTATAAAACCATTATCTCTCATTCCCAAGGATTTACAGATATCATGAAACCATTCTGATAACAGCAGATATCAGTAAATCAGACTTTCAACCATAGATATCCTCACACTGGATTTACCCCCAATCAGTCATTGATCCGCATGCTGCCTGATAACTGTTTTCGGCAAAAGAACAGGCAAAGGCAAGCCTTTGCCGTATAATTACGGCTTAGCATTGCTTCACTTCTACTGCATCAGATATGAAACCGATGGCGTTTCTTTGCCTTACGTGGAGTCATCGGACTGAATGACGGAGCCGAAGATCCGCCACTCCACCCCTTGACAGAAGCTCCTCCATAAGGCACTCCTCTATATTGTGCATAACGCTGGCGGATGCGGTCGACATAATCAACCGTCTCCGAGCCTCGCATATATCCATGCTTCACCACAGGATCGTTATAATACTGTGGCTGCTCGAGGGCCAGAATATAATACGCCACGTCGCGCCATCTGTGAGGACTCTTCCCGTTCTTGCGTGCAAGAGCCATAGCATCCTGAACATGGAAATATCCGCCATTATATGAAGCCAGTACAAACAACTGCCGCTCTGCTGCGCTCGGGATATTTCTGAAATATCCGTTTAGCTCGCTTATATAGCGCGCTGCCGCACTTATGTTTTTCTCCGGATCATGAATATCCGACATTGCCAGTCCGAGATGCGAAGCCGTACCGGGCATTATCTGCATCAGTCCTCGGGCACCGGCCCACGACCTGGCCTGAGGATCGAAGCACGACTCCTGATAACACTGTGCAGCCATCAGGCGCCAGTCCCATCTTGCAACAGGAGCATATTTCTTGAACAACGGGTCATAATGAGATATCACGCCGCCGGCCCTGTTAAGGAAGGGGGCATATACATGTCGCTTTACGCTTTTTGACGACAGCAGATAGCTTTCTTCCTTCTTTATGTCGGCAAGCATGTTTGGCTTGTACCAGCTGTTCAGACTGTCTGCCAGCTCCTTGTTTCCCGTGTCTACCGCCCACTGAACACCGAGAGAGTCAACACCGGCGCCACAGGCAATAAGCCTGTTTTTCTGTGCCAGCTTCTTAGGCAACGGAAAAGCTATAAGGTCTGCGTCGCCAGCAAGCAGACGCTTAACCATCTCTGCCGTATCCTTACACACCTCAACTCTCAGCGACACTCCAAGCTTTTGTGCAAACTTCTCACACAAAAGATATTGCGCGCCCATACCTCTGCCACGATAATCATAGTATGTCTCCGGACCGGTCAGCGTCAGTGCTATAAGTTCACCGTTGCCGACAATGTCGCTTACAGTAAAGTTGTCATTAGGCAATATTGTGTCTGTCTGCACCTCGCCCCATGGCGTAACAAGGGGTTCTTTCTTCTTTTCTGCGCACGATAGCATCACCGCCACAAGCAAGGCTGTCAGTAATAATCTTAACGGTTGGTACATATTTTCATAATAAAAACGCAGATAAAATTCAATCTGCAGCAAATCGGATACAAAAGTACAACGATTTTTGCAGATATGCTTAAAAAGAAGTAATTTTGCCATGTATTTTTAATTAATTTATAAATTATATTGTGAGTTGCAGCATTGTCTAAAGCCGCCTGTTTGACGATACTATAAATCTGCCTGACCTATCATACACCAGGATAAGCTCAAACAAACGCACACATGATGCCATCACAATAATAATAAAGAACATAAGACAAAATTAGCCATGAAGCCATTAAAAGAATTAACTCGGCCAAATATATGGAACCTGAAACCTTACAGCAGCGCACACAACGAATGCGGCGCAACAGCAGCAAAGGTATTTCTCGATGCCAACGAAAATCCTTATAACTCGCCTTACAACAGATATCCTGATCCGCAGCAGTCCGAAGTCAAAGCCCGACTGTCTAAAATAAAAGGCGTAAGGCCCGAGCAGATTTTTCTCGGCAACGGCTCCGACGAGGCCATCGACTTGCTCTATCGCTGCTTTACATGCCCTGGCAGAGACAACGTTGTGGCCATAGAACCTACATACGGCATGTATAAAGTCTGCGCCGACATCAACGATGTTGAATACCGCACGGTTGAACTTGACCAAAATTATCAGACTACAGCCGACAGGCTGCTCCATGCATGCAGCGACACCACTAAGCTTATATGGATATGCTCGCCCAACAATCCTACCGGCAACAACATCATGCGCGATGAGGTTGTCAAAGTGATAAATGAGTTTCAGGGCATTGTAGTGGTCGACGAGGCTTACTCTGATTTCTCTTCAGAGCGGCCGCTGCGGCTCGATATTGCCAAGTATCCTAACCTTGTTGTGCTCAACACCTTCAGCAACGCATGGGGATGTGCGGCAATAAGGCTCGGCATGGCTTTTGCGCAAAAGGATATAATAGACATCTTCAACAAGGTGAAACATCCTTACAACATAAGCACACTGACGCAGAGGCAGGCCATCGAAGCACTCAAAGAGCCTTACGAGGTAGACAAATGGGTGAAGACCATACTGCTTGAAAGGGGCAGAATGATTGAGGCATTCAGACTGCTGCCCTTCTGCGAACGGATATACCCTACTGATGCCAACTTCTTCCTTGCCAAGATGAACGATGCGCAGGCCATTTACGACTATCTCAAAAGCAATGGCGTGATTGTAAGAAACAGAGCCAACGTGCATCTTTGCAACAACTGCCTGCGCATAACCATAGGCAGCAAGAGCGAAAACAACGAACTGCTGTCGGCCCTGAGACAATATTAACCGGATACTCAGGCCTGATGTACGCGTCAATCAATATGCAACATCGCTTAAATGAACAATGATTTTTATTAAATAGGCATAACAACTACAGATAATACGGACAGGCGTCAGGCTGCATTTAGCCGATGCCTGTCCGCTTTTATTTCACGAATAGATACATGGCCTCAGACGCCCTACAGCTTCCAACTCTTATACCATCCTGCTTTTTTTATTCTTAAAGACGAATAACAATTTACCAATTTAATACGGATGCTTACGGAACTATTAATTTTTAAGTTTTCATTTTTAGTTGCGCTTTTGCGCCTTCTCTTCACTTCCGTCAGGCGTTTTTCATCTTTAATTTTTAACTTTTAATTTTTAATTTCTCATTTTTAGTTGCGCTTTTGCGCCTTCTCTTCACTTCCGTCAGGCGTTTTTCATCTTTAATTTTTAACTTTTAATTTTTAATTTCTCTTAGCTCCTTGCGCCAATAGAAAACCAAAATACGGCTCAAAGTATAAAGGCACTAAATTGTTAAAGCAATGTGCTGTCTAATGACAGATTTGGCTTTAACCACTTTAATCCCAAACAAAAATCCTCAAGAGTATCAGATTTTTCACTTTTTCCCTTTTCGTTTTTCACTTAATAACATTTCTTTATTTGTAAATATTTCTGACATTTTCTGTCCGTTTGACGCTCTCAGAATAGCGATGTTCATCGCAATGTTGTGATTTGGCGTGAAAAACGGCAAAAATCAGACTTTATGGTTAAGTCTCTGTCATTCAATGTCTTATGCCGTTCCGGGCTCAAAACTTCAATAGTTAAAAAATATTACTCTGCCGTTTACGCTCCCAAAGTGGCCGACTTATACTCTCAAAAGCACCCTTTAATCACTCTAAAACCATGCTTTTACAGCTCAAAATCCATGTTTTTTGCCTCATTATCCATCCTGATAAGCAAACGAATGTTAACCATTTAGCGTTTTCGCGCCATGCAATTAACATCCGTTATCTTTTTGTTTTCCAGATTGAAAAAATATTTTGTCCTAAGTTTTTACTTAAAGCAAGGACTGCTGATAAAAGGAAATCCAAAGAATTTGCGGCTTGGAACGAAAAGAAGCAACAAGACTATTGTTCTGTCGGATATGCTATCCGGCAGCATTAAGTATCAGGATATGTGATCCGAGATTCATACCTTAATAGCTATTTTTTTGATTAGAAATTCATACCTATTAATCAAAATAGGAAGCAAAAGCAAGCGGATTGAAAATCCTTATATTAAATTCCGGCAGATTACAAATCTGCCGGCACATTAGCTTTGTTGGTTCATATCGGTTGCACAGGACGAAAAGAAGCAACAAGACTATTGTTCTGTCGGATATGCTATCCGACAGCATTAAGTATCAGGATCTGTGATCCGAGATTCATACCTTAATAGCTATTTTTTTGATTAGAAATTCATACCTATTAATCAAAATAGGAAGCAAGCGGATTAAAATCCTTATACTTAATTCCGGCAGA
>NZ_HF986816.1:0-6724 GCF_000431195.1 Prevotella sp. CAG:255
CCTGACGTCAGTTATGATGTCGGGGACTCTTTTTTTTGTTTGGCCCCACGGAGTATGGGACTTATGAGACTAATAAGACTAATGTGACGGATGGGAATGATAAGTAATGGGAATTATTATTTTAACCAAAATCGCTTTCTATGTTCAAATCTAAATATTTTAGCTATTATTTTTATAACATTGTCTTTATTGTGGCTTCTCCATGAGGGTGTGTCAAAACTCATTTTTTGAAAACATGAACTTATAATTTGAAATTTGAGTATTCTAAAAGGCTAAAGAAAGGGCCGTATCATTACTCAATACAGAGTTTAATACGACCCTTTTAAATATTACAGTTATAATCTGTAACTTTGAGGAGTAGTCCTTTTAATTTTGACACACCCTCATGGAGAAGTCCCACGTAAAGACAATAATCTCACAGAGCGGCAGGCATATAGTATCAGAACTGAACAAGGAGATAGAAAAGTTGGGCAGGCGGATATCAGAGCTCATAAAGGCCAACTATGAACTCTCTGAGATTTACCGCATTGTAACTTCCATGCTGGGCATGGGATTCCAGAACGCGGTCTGTCTGATGGTATATACCTACAACTTCCGCAGGTTCAACTATGATGCAAGAAAGATAGCGTGTTACTATGGCATAGCTCCATTTGGCAAGGTTTCGTGTACCAGCATAAATATTGATCCCCATGTACACTATATGGCCAACTGGCAGATAAAGGCCATGTTGACGCAGGCTGCATTGGCTGCTATCAGATATAACAAGACCATTTCGAAATATTGTTCGGGGCTTGTGGAAGAGGGGAAGAAAAATCAGGTCGCACTTAACAATGTCAAGAACAAACTGATCCATCTTGTTACTTCCATGGCCAGAAATCACAAACTTTACAATCCTGAATATAGAATGTCTACATAATTGTTTAAAAAATAGTTAAAATATTTGGATTTGAACATAAAAAGCGATTGGGGTTTAAGCCATACTATGCCATGCTTATGATATCCTGATATTGTTTTTGTATTGTTTCTTAGCTAAATGTTGACGGAATAACGGTTTTATGTGCATAAAATCACGGATTTCCGTTATTGTGTAAATATATGTTTGTAGTTTTTTTTGCAAAAAATATTAAAAACAATATACATTCGTCTATGTAAATGTTGCAAACGACATCAGATGTGCCTGCACGCTGTAATAAGTTAAATATAATCTATATGCCATGAAAGAAATTCTGTTAACGTCAACTCTGCCTTACTGGCTTGTCTTCCTGCTGGTATTGGGCGGCTTCGTAGCCCTGTTGTTTCAGGGGCGAAACGGCAGTAAAAGCAACCTGCCTATACTCACGGCTGCCGAAGAAAAACAACCCTGCCTACACTCACGGCTGCCGGCTGCATGCTTGCCGCCACTATCCTCGAGGTTCTTATTTATGCCATAGTGGGCAACAACTGTATGTGGTGGTGCCTGTCAAAGGAGTACGGATTCTGGTCAAAGCTGTTCCGCATTATACCCTTTGCCGTGTTTGTGGTGCTTCAGATAGGACAGATATTCATGTTTAAGGGTGTGCTTGAGGAAATGATGGGCAAGTCGCTCTCGATGAAACTGCTTTTCATCTGTTTTGTGCTTACGTTTCCCGTAGTGTTTGTGCTATCTGTCGGAGCAGACATCTTCGGCGCTTCTGATGAAACGAAGAACAGCATCGGTACCACAGCCTTCTGGATTCTCGTCATAGCCGGACTTGCATGGTCGCTTGTGCGCAACATAATGTCTGTCGGTATAAAGCACGGCGTTGTCTTCACCGTGTTCTCGGCAGTCTGTGTCGTTGCCGTCTGCCTTGCTGTGTTCGTGTTCCTTGTAGCCCTTATTGCGCTGTTCTTCCAGGTGCTTATAACCGTGGCTGCCTGTGGCGCGATATTCTTTATACTTACAAACGGAATGGGCAAGGGCAGCTCGATGGTTGACGAGTTTGCCAACCATAAGTCTCCCGGACCGGTGTTTCGCGATGAAGACGGACATCTGCACCATAATTCGGCGGCACGCGACAGTGCCAACCGGAAGATTGCCGAACGCAGGAACGGCGAAAGTTAGAAGTTACGAGCTTAAGTGCATTTTATAGAAATGATTGTTTAATATTAAAAATTTTTTTGGTTATGAAAAAGATTATCAGAACAGTTTGCATTGCTGCAATAGCTCTCTTTGCAATACCTCAGCAGGCCGATGCGCAGTTTTTCAAGAAACTGAAAGAAGCCGCCAAGGGCGTCGTGCAGGAAGTTACCGGAACCACTACTACCGGTACAGCCTCCACTACCACGACAGCTCAGAATGCTCCTTCTGTAAGCTATCTTCCGTCAGCCTCGGGTGTGTTGGTGGGCAATCCCGGCTCAAAGTATTTCACGCTGGAGTTTGTTGAGGCCAAGGGCAGCAAGGGCTCCAACCGCGTTGACATTTATGTTAAGGTAAAGGCCGTAAGCCTGAGTATACAGAATGCGCTTGTAGGCGGAGCCGGTCTTACAAAGGCTTATGATGCCGACGGCAACGAGTATGGTGCTGGCTGCGACTATGACGACAAGAAAAACCTTAATCCCGATGTGACTGTAAAACTGAAGTTTGCCACTATCTGTGAGGTACCTTCCACGGTTACGTCGTTTGTACTTGTTAAAGGTCCGTGGAATCTTGGCGGAGGCCGAAACTCGTCGTCCATCAACGAGTATATTCAGCTGAAGAACGTGCCTATTGTATGGGAATGATACGAAACCGGTCAAATATCTGAATGGACTCTTTCTAATAACGTGAATGACGGGACGCCTTGCCGGCGCCCCGTTTCTTTTGTTGATTTTTTATATTTAATGTTTATTGTGTAGGTTGCTACTCGGTCTTGAGTTAAAGTTCCGGCATCTGAAAATTTAAGTTATAGTTTCCTGTCATAGTCTTGCCGTCTGTTTGATATAAGGCTGCAATCTTGCCGAAACTATATGACATGTCTGCGGTAAGTCGGGATATTCTGTCTCATTTTCATGCTATATTATAGACGTTCCTTTCCTGCCGCGCATAGATTTTAGGCTGTTAAGGCTTGTCGTAAAACTTCAGTATGTGCAGGGCAAGGCCGCGCATCTCCTCTCTCACCGCTTCAGGTTCTATTATCTCCAGCTGGTTTGCCTGCGCAAGTATCAGCTGATAGAAGTCGAACGTAGGCTTGAGGTGATATTCAAACAGCGTAGACTCTTCATCGCTGCTGAGTTCGCGCTGCGACTCATGCAGTGGCAGCGTGCGCAGATAATCTACGAAGTTGTCGTATGCACGCACCACAATCCTTTGTAAAGGCTCATCAGACGTAATCACTCCGCAGCAGCCTTCAAAGTATTTCGCCGCGTCGAAGTCTTTGTTCATTGTGAACGTCTTGTCTGTGTCCTTTATATCCATTATCCTGTCCAGGGCATATATCCGGAAAACATCGTATGGCTTGATGCCTTTCTCCTTGTTCCTTTCAGAATAATAGGGACTTCGCGCCAGCACATACCAGCGGCGGTGAGCCACTTTAAGGCAGTAAGGCTCTATGTCGAATGTCGTTGACTCCGACTTGCCGAATCCGTGATATGTTATGCTCAGCACCCTGTTGTTGCGCATGGCTTCTGCGATATGTGTCAGCCATGTCTGTCCCGACGGTATGTTTTCAAATATAATTCTGTTCTCCAGCTTGCTGTCGGCCTTTATCTGGTTGAGCGTAGAGTAAGAACTTATGAGCCAGTTGTACAGGTTGTTGCTTTCAAGCCTTTCAGGCTCGTCAATATAATATCTGTATCCGTCCTTCTTGTCGCATTCTATATACACGTCAAAGATGTCCTTTATTGCATCCTGGTGGCGATGGAATGTCCTCAGTGGCAGTTCCTCGCCATAGCTTAGTCCGCTTTCCTGCCACAACGAACATATTTCCTTAAATGTCAGGCGCTTATACCTGCGCAGGATGTCTATCAGCCATACATACCGTCCAAATATATTTGCTGCCATATATTTATTGTTTTTTAGATTACGCTGCAAAGTTACAATTTAGCCTGTGACAAATCATGACACAGGCTTGTCTTTTTTATTCTTTTGTCAGTAAATTTTCGTAAGAGATACTGCCGTGGAATAATGTATGCATCAGATTTTCGTGCCGCCGGGTATGTAGCAACGAAGCTAATGTGCCGTGCCGCCTGATATATACCAACAAAGCTATTGTGCCGGCTGATTTGCAATCTGCCGGAATTAAGTATAAGGATTTTTCAATCCGATTACTTCCTATTTTTTTGATTAATAGGTATGAGTCGCGGATCGCAGATCCTTATATTTGATGCTGTCGGATAGCATATCCGCAAGAACATTAGTCTTGTTGTTTCTCGATGCTGTCGAATTTTTCGTTGCGCTCAACAATACGTGCATATCCGACAGAACATTAAATGAGAAGGAATACGCAAAATTCCGTTATGTCTGATTATATTTTCATATCATTCGAATATGAAGCGGATTTTTCAATCCGCTTGCTTCCTCTTCCTTATTGCATAGGTATGAGTCTCGGATCACAGATCCTTATATTCGATGCTGTCGGATAACATATCCGACAGAACATTACTCTTGCTGTTTCTTTACAGGGTATGTAGCAACAAAGCTATTGTGCCGGCTGATTTGAACACCGTTGGTCCTGATATTTTATATTGTACTTCCAATCACCACAAAGCATTTCATAATTGGCTTGCGCCAAACTTGCTGTTGGTTTATATATGCATTCAGTCAGGCAGTCCCCATAGATTATACACACAACAATAGTTTCAGACAATATCTCTTGCCTGTTTTTAGGCTGACAAATTCGTCAATGCCATCGGCATATTTATCATTTCAGTGTTTGTCCAAGGACAACCACTTTAATTATATGTTGTGATGTTAAACCTCATCTTCGTAAGTTCCGTTATTGAAACTAAGTTGATGTTCATTTATTAGTTCCTTTCTCTATATTCTTCATCCATCCTTTTACTTTTGATGATACATCACAGTCTTTTTCGTATATTGTTTCTAGCGTATAGGTGCCATCTTCATCATGGGTAAGGTTGCCACATCCTTCCATTCTTTGTACCAATTGTTCGGTAAGTTGTGTCTGTTCCGCTCTATTGGAAAGTTCAATGATAATCTTTTCTGTTTTTGTATCGTGCTTTACATCAATATATGGGCGACCGAATTCTTCACTGTCGTATTCGCATGCAAGTGTGTCCCATTCCCATGTGAATATAGACCAATTGTCGTGCAATCCAACCTTATCCAATAATTGGATTGTATTATGTTCGCGTTTTACAATGTCCATTAGGTCTTCTGTCCAATCGTAGATATATTTGCGTAGCCCTTCATCGTTGCAGAAATTGTCATACAACTTGTTTTCAGGAATGTTATAAAACTTATTTTCGAAGTGTTTCCACCATGTTCCGTAGCTTCGCCTTCCGCCATATTTCGCCTTTAAGGCTTTTGCAAAATTAGGATCTCGCCAATATGAGGCCTGAATGTAATAATGACCATCGTACCATCCGATGTTTACGTGCGCCGGTTTGTTGTTGCCTGCATCAGACCCAATAAGTGTAAGCATAAAGCCGTTATTGTCGGAAAGATAGTCATTGATGTTCCAGCCTTTACCTGTCCACTCATTTTTCTTATTGATCCATTCTTCTTCTACGGCCTTTGTATCAGTATATATTACCTTATAATCTTTTTCGTCTGGCAATGTTTGTGGAGCATTGCTGTCGCCTTTGTCTTGTGCGAAAGCTGTAGTGAAGTTTTTGAGCGTTTTTTCCCAATCAGAAGTTTTCAGGCCTTTGAAGTCTTGATACAGGTCTGCCTTGAATTCATCCATGACTTTAAATAATTCACCTAACAGCTCATTCCATCCTTTTTCATTCAACGTTTCAAGTGCGTTGCCGTTATCGTTGATGCTTAGTTTGAATATCTTTTCTACACTTTCGCTTATTTTTTCTACACGATCATGTTCACAGTGCATTGCGACCGATGAAGTTTTGAAGGCCAACTTAAGCTTTTCGCTGTTAGAGTTCTTGCCGTCCTTTATCACTTTGTATAGAGTCGTAAGGTATTCTTGGTATATGCGCAACTTTTCTTCGAATACTTTACCCTTTTTCTCACGTTTCTCTTCGTTGTCTGTTTGGCCGACAAGCAACATCATTGTTATGACAGCTGTAATGATAACTCCTATTATTGCTGCGAACATTTCGTACCAAAGTTCCTCGCCTGTGTAAAGTTTTAAGTAAACAGCAAATGCACATGCTATGGCTATAAGGGCTATAATTACGGATGTGATAACAATATTTTTGTGATTTGCAAATTTCTGTTTTATAGTACTCATTATAAGTTTGTATTAAATTGGTGAGATACTAACGGCAGGCAGCTAAGAAATAATATTAACTGCCTGCACCTTTTTCTTTAAAAGAATTAATCTAACGCTTTGAACTCAAAATCGTTCTTGCTGCAACATGCCTTTTTGTAATCAAAATTGTATATACGCTTGTAAGCTTCCTGCAACTCTTTTGCTCCGTTGTAGAATGGGTCAGATGTGTGCATGTTGGTTGTTACTGTTACTGCCATTTCTGGCGTCAGAACGGTCCCGTTTGTGCGTTTAATGCGCTTTGGAACTACTTGGAATACTTTGCTCATGGTTGTATTTTTTAGTTAGTCGTCCCTTAAAAAGCCCATTTTTGCGAGATG
>NZ_HF986817.1:0-908 GCF_000431195.1 Prevotella sp. CAG:255
CCGAGCCTGCACAGGGACACGTGCCCTGAATCGTTCACTATGCGCTCGAACTGCTCCACGGCCTCGATGAACCGCGCCGCCGTCTCCTTGTCGGTGACTTCCTTCGGCAGGATGCGGTTGCGGCACAGCGTGCTGAAATCGCTCCTTCCGCGGTTGCGTTCCCTTGTCGTCTTCGTCAGGAAAAGATAGCAACGGTGGTTGAGGTAAGGCCGCTCGTTGAAGTGGTGTTCGTAGCTCCTCGACAAAAAGCCTTCCTTGCAGTAGTCAGCCCTATACGTTTCCTTCGTGAACCAGTCCTGCTTACACACCACGGAATGTTCCGGCAGGACTTTTATTGCCTTCACCCACGAGGAGTGCACGGCTTCGTACTCTTCCGCTGTGACGGTGAAAATCTCCGGCAGCGCCACCTCAAAGGCTACCGTTATGTCCGCGTCCTTGCTGACGATGCATCCGTCTTCAACGGCAAGGATTGGGAACTTGCGCTCGAGTGTGTCGGCTTTCATAACATTCCTCATGGCGTCCTCCTTTCCTGCACCATGCAGAGTATCCTCTTGCGGCTTATAAGGTAGCGCGGATGGTGGCTGCGTGCCAGCCTCTTAATGAGTCCGTACTCGCCGAATCTCGCGTTCATACGGAACACGACATATGCAAAAACACTTCCTGCAATCAAGCCGTATGCCACGCACGCCCACGGCGACGCACCGATGAAGTACAGCAGGATGACTGACAGTAGTACGGCTGCGAGTCCGACGGCAAGGACGAACAGGTACATCGTGGTAAGCCCCTTGAACTCCACGCCCTTGCCGGCTCCCTTGTTAACTGTGTACTCCATCGGCTTAAAGGAAGAATGAACGGAGGATTGTCGCTGCAACGATGAGGAAGATGCAGGCGAAGAACCACGAGGCGGC